>NZ_DASZKT010000176.1:0-34870 GCF_035552695.1 Actinospica sp. | reverse complement strand
CGATCCGACGGTCCACTGCTGAGCGCCGGTGCCGTTGCAGGTGTAGACCTGGATCGGGTTGGAATCGGCCGAACTCGCGCTGCGGTCATCGAGACACAGGCCCTGATAGCCGGTGATCTGCCCGGTACCACTGGCAGCCTGCGCGACGCTCGCGGCGCTCACCCCGAAGCCGGCCAGGAGCACGACGGCTCCGAGCACGGCCACGGCGCGGCGGTGGACGGTGCGGAACAGTGAATTCCTTGTGAGTTTCATCCGGTGGGTTCCTCGCTTCATGCGCGGTGTTGAGCCCTGATGTAAGTGCGCGACCACGGCTACGTCAGCCGCCTCTGCCGCATCCGGGTGGGTATTCCGGCCCACGCGGAGGCGCCCGGATCCGCGAAAAGGCAGCGTTGTGCCGGGCCTGTCGCACGCATGGTGCGTCACAGGGGGCTGCGATCCGCGTACCCGATGCGTCGCCGTGGCATCGCGTACGGTGTGAGAATGGTCTAGTCCAGCTGAGCCGTCAAGACCTCCGGGGTGGCGCGGTCAGGCGCGCAATGGCCGGTCAAGGGCGGTGTCGGCTTCGGTCGGGCGGGGGTGGCCGTTCCCGGAACCAAGGCCTGAAACAGAATCATGTTTCAGCACGCGCGCGCAACGATCCCCTATGGTCTGGACCAATTTCTCGCGGGCTGTTGACCGGACGGCATGTCGGATGTAGTCCGGCCAGGGATCTTCGTCAGGCGGTTTTGACCACGGTGCCGGCTCCATCGAGCGCCGCTACTTCGTCGGGCGGCGCGGTGGTGTCGGTGACGAGGGTGTGCACGAGCGCGGAGGGTCCGACGTAGGCGTGGGCGGTACGGCCGAGTTTGCTGCCGTCGGCGGCGGCGATGACGCGGCGCGTTGAGGCGATGATCGCCTTCTTCACCGCCGCGTCGTCGAGGTCGTAGGCGGTCAAGCCCTCGGCGGCGCTCAGGCCGCAGCAGCCGACGATCGCGGTATCGAATCGCAGTGCCGCCAGCGAGGCGAGCGTGAGGGGGCCGGTGAGGGCGCCCTCACCGTTGCGGGGCCGTCCACCCGGCACCATCAGCGTGGTCGGGGCGGGGGCGTCGCTGAGTACGTGGATGGCCTGCAGTGACAACGGCATCACGGTGACCTGTCGGCCGTGCAGCATTCGGGCGACCTCCAGGCACGTGGTGCCGCTGTCGAGGAGGACGGTCTCGCCGTCGGCGATGAGCATGGAGACCTCGGCGGCGATCCGCCGCTTGGCGTCGAGAGCCTCGTGCGCGCGCAGCGCGAAGGGCGGCTCCTCGCCCCGAAGCAGCAGGTTGCGTGCCCCGCCGCGGAATCGTTCGACGATCCCCTGTGCGGCCAGTGCGTCGAGGTCGCGCCGGATGGTCATCTCCGAGGCGCCGGTCAGCTCGGCGAGTTCCGGAACCGTGGCGCTGCCCGACTCCTTGACGGCCTGGGCGATCAGCCGGTGCCGGTCCGCATTGCTCATGCCCACGATTGAACACTGCCCGGATCGAACATGCAAGCTGTTCGCAAAGGCGGTGTTCAAACACCGAGGTTGTTCGTTATGGTGGTCGGTATGGAACGTGCGCTCCGAGCCGCCCGCGTGGCGACCTTCGTCTACTTCGTCCTCGACGGCACCTTGATGGGCATGTGGCTGGTGCAGATCCCCACCGTCGAGAAGCGCGTGGGGATCAGCCACGCGACGCTGGGGAGCCTGCTGGTGCTCCTCGGCCTCGGCGCCTTCATCGGCATGCAGATCGCCGGCCGACTGGCCGACCGCCTCGGCACCCGCGCGGTGGTCCCCGCGGCCGGGGTGCTGTGCGGCGCGGCCCTCGTGCTGCCCGGGCTCGCCCGAAATCCCTGGGAGCTGGCGGGCGCGCTCCTCGTCTTCGGCTTCGCCAACGGCTGCCTGGATGTGAGCATGAACGCCCACGCGGTGCACGTGGAGAAGGCCTACAACCGGCCGGTCATGTCGGCCTTCCACGCGACCTTCTCCGTCGGCGGGGTCATCGCCGCCCTCGTCGGGGCGCGGGCGACCAGCGCCGGGATGAGCCCGGCCGCGACACTCGGTGCCGCGGGTGCGGTCGGCATCGTCGTCGCCCTGATACCGGCGCGCAGTCTGCTCGCGGCCACGCCGACCGCCCCGGCGCCCGACCCCACGGCCGCGCAGCGCCTGGGAGAACCGGCGGCGAAGCGTCGGACCGTTCCTCGGCGCATCTGGATCCTCGCCGCCTTGGCGCTGATGTGCATGTTGTGCGAGGGAGTCGCCAACGACTGGAGCGCCCTGGAGGCCAAAACCATCCTCGGCGCTCCGGCGAGTACCGCGGCCTTCGCCTACGGCACCTACGCGGCGACGATGACCATAGGCCGGATGCTGGCCGATCGCGCCTCCAGGCGGTTCGGATCGGCGTCCGTCCTTCGCTACGGCGCGGCCACCGGCGCCGTCGGTCTGACGGTCGTGGCCCTCTCACCGTGGATCTGGATGGCCCTGGCGGGATGGGCGCTGTTCGGACTCGGCCTGTCCGGCTGCGTGCCGCAGCTGTTCAGCGCCGCCGGACACACCGACCCCGCCGCCGCCGGGACCAACGTCTCCCGAGTCGCCGGCCTCGGCTACCTCGGAATGCTCGCCGGCCCGGCGGTGATCGGCTGGATGACCCATCTCCTGTCGCTCAACCACACCTTCCTGCTCCCGGCCCTGCTCCTGGTGGTCGCCGCCGTGGCCGCCGGGATCCTGCACGCCGAGCCCGAGCCGGAATCCGCGCCCGAGCCTACGCAGGACGCAGCTGAAGTCGCACGATGACGATCGGCGGGACGTCGAAGGCTACAGCCGCGGCCGCGGGCACCTGATCGAGCAGCTCCCAGCCGACCTCGGTCGGCATCGGCGGCCGCGTCGCGGGCCGGTCCGACCGGCGGGCGCGGTGCGGCTGCGGCTCGGCACAGTGCCTGACCTCGAACCCGAGCGGCAGCGCCGCGGCGAGATAGGCGCTGAGCGGACGGTGATACTCGGCGAGGGTCGAGGGGCGCCCGTCGCCGGGCTTACGCGGCAGAGTGGGCCGCACGTAGGACAGCAGCTGGTGCGGATCCGAGATGACGAGGTGCCCGCCCGGTCGCAGCACGCGCGCGAATTCGGCGAAGACCGGAGTGAGGTCGGGGATGTGGCACAGAGCCAGCGCGCACACGATCAGGTCCACCGAGTCCTCGGCCAGGGGAAGCGCTTCCAGGTCACTCAGGTGCAGTTCCAACTCCGGCAGCTTCTTCGCGGCGACCGCGAGCATCTCAGCGTTCGCATCCACCCCGATCACGCGGTGGCCGAGCTCGGCAAGGTATGCCGCGTGCCGACCGGTGCCGCAAGCAGCATCAAGGGCCGTGCCCACGGGAAGAGCGGCCAAGATCTCGCGCACCAGTGGCTGCTCGAAGTCGATCATCGAGTTCGGGCCGTCATAGCTCTCAGCCCACCCGTTATAGACCTCCTCGGTGCTGATGCCGCCCGCCACGGCGTCCACGCCCTCGGCTTCCAACAGCGTCGGATCGGCGAGCAGCTCGCGGATTTCAGCGATGCGAGCCTCGACGAACGCCTGGTCGCCGGTGCCGTCGCGCATGCCGCGCAACAGGGCGACGCCTTCGAGGCCGAGAAGATACGCGAGCGGGCTCAAGTACGTCACCCTAGGACGGTAGTAAGCGCGATCTCCGCGCGGCAAAGGGTTTTCAAGCCTCGATCAGGGCGCGTTGGAGTCGGTTCGCCTTCTCCACGTCGGGCTCGCGGGCGGCCAACCCGTCGGCGTACAGGAACGATTCCCCGATTCGGACCAGCGCGTACGCGAGATCTTCGGGCTCGATGATCGGTTCGAGTCCGAATTCCTTCATGTCCCAGCGCAGCGCGGCCTCGACCGCGCCGACGACGCCGGGCTGGATGCGGCCGCGGGGGTCCGTCAGGATCCTCATGGCGAGTGCCTGCTCCTCGTCGATGAGGCGGCGCAGGCCCTTGGACTCGGCGACGATCGCGTTGAAATGACGCAGTGAACCGGTGGTGTGCAGGGCGTCGGCGGGCCTCTCGCGTTCCCACCGCTTCGCGGCCACGGCGAGGGAGCGCTCCGTCACCGCCCACAGGGCGCGGCCGAGCAGTTCCTCCCGGCCGCCGACGCGGCGGAAGAGGGTGGCTCGGGACACGCCGAGTTCGTCGGCGAGGCCCTGCATGTCAAGGCGCCGACAGTCGATGAACCAGCGCGCGGCTCGTTCCACCGCGTCGGGCGCGGACATCGTGCCTCCCGGCGACTCCTGGGCGCGGAACGCTGAAACATCTTCCAGAAGTGTTGCACGCGCTGGTCTTAGGTGCCATTCTCTGCGATACCCCGCACCGCTCGCCGCCGGATCAACGAGGATCCGACCGTCCGAGGAGGACCTGAGCCGCACGGGTCCCGCCGCAATCGAGAAAGATCCTGATACGCTCCCCGGCCCTCGCCGGGGAGGCACCGCCGCACGGACACGGAAATAAGCAAGCGCTTAGTTAGATCATCCGCAATGGAAGGGCACCTCAATGGCGAGAAGCTCAGCCCGCTCAGCGCCCGCGGCCCCGGCCGTCCAGGCCAGAGGCGGCATCTGGGGCCGGCAACTGGACCACTACCCGTCCACCGGGCCGCGTGCGATGTATCTGATCATCGTCGTCCTCGCGACGATCACTCTGTACTACGAGCTCTACGTCCAGGGCTCGGTGGCCACCGCGCTCGCGGCCAACCTGCACATGACGCTCGTCTACCTGATCGCGATCTCCATCGTGGGCAACGGGGTCGGCGCGTTCGCCTCCGTGGTCGCGGGCCTGGCCGACCGCTGGGGACGGGCGAACCTCGTGGTCTACGGCCTCGCGGCGACGGGCGTGCTGGTGCTGTTCGGGCTGGCGAACGCCACCGACAAGTGGGTCTACCTGGTGCTGTTCGCCGTGGTCAGCTTCGTCGAGGGGATGATCCTGGTCGCCACGCCCGCGCTGATCCGCGACTTCTCGCCGCAACTCGGGCGTGCCTCGGCGATGTGCTTCTGGACGATGGGCCCGGTGCTCGGCAGCCTCGTGGTGAGCGAGGTGGCCAGCCACACCCTCGGCTCGCATCCGGACTGGCAGTACCAGTTCCGGGTGTGCGGAGTGGTGGGCGTCGCGATGTTCGTGATCGCCTTCGTCGGCCTGCGCGAGCTCGCACCGCAGTTGCGCGACCAGCTGATGGTGAGCCTGCGCGACAAGGCCCTGATCGAGGCGAACGCGCGCGGCATCGACCCGAACGCGATGCTCAGCGGGCACTGGCGGCAGATGCTGCGCAAGGACATCGTGGGGCCGGCGATCGCCGTCAGCGTTTCGCTGCTGTTCTACTACATCGCGGTCGGCTTCTTCGTGGTCTTCTACGCCACGAACTTCGGTTACACCGAGGCGCGGGCGAACGCGCTTTCCAACTGGTACTGGGGGATCAACGCGGTGGCCCTGCTGGTCGCCGGAGTCCTGTCCGACCTGCTCAAGGTGCGCAAACCCTTCATGCTGCTGGGCGGGCTGGTGAGCCTGGTCGGCGTGGCGATGTTCGCGATCGCGACCACGCACCCGGGCACGACGTACTACGAGTTCGTCGGCATCCTGATGCCCGTCTCGATCGGCGGCGCGTTCGCGTTCGCCGCGTGGATGGCCGCGTTCACCGAGACCGTGGAGAAGCACAACCCCGCGGCGACGGCCACCGGCCTCGCGGTGTGGGGTGCGACCCTGCGCACGATCGTCGTGGTGGCGCTGCTGGCGCTGATCGCGGTGATCCCGGCCGCCAACACGCTGGTGAATCAGGGTTCGCAGGTGGCCGCGGCGGCTGCCGGGCAGGCGCCGGGACTCACGTCGGCCGAGAACGCGACGGTCAGGGCCGTGGCGGCCGATCCGACGATCGCGACCCGGGTCCAGACGATCGCCGCCCAGGACTCGGCGCAACTGGCCACCGCGCAGAAACTCACCCCGCAGACGCGGGCCGCGCTCGCCGCGTCGCCGAGCGACCCGGCCACCCAGGCCCAGGCGCTCAGCGAGATCTCCGGGCTGCCGGTCGGCGACGTCACCAAGGTGATAACGCTCGGCGCCCAGGACGCGACGCAGCTGGCCACGGCCCAGGCGATCGACGCGGGGACGCAGGCGGCGCTGCAGGCGAACCCGAACGACGCGGCGGCCCAGGCCAAGGCGGTCGGCGAGATCGCGGCGGCGTTCCATCTGACAGCCACCCAGGCGACGGCCCGCTTGCAGGCGCTCGCGGCGGTGCCGCAGGCGGATCTGGCGCTGTTGGCCACGGAGGCCAAGCCGGTTCAGACGGCGGCCGCTCAGCTCACCGCTCTCGGCCAGGTGCCGGCGGCCGATCTGGCGCTGGTCGGGCAGTACGGCCCGGGCCTGCAGGATCCGAAGGTCGTGGCCGAACTCAAGTACCTGCAGGCCAACGCGCCCGCGGTGGAGCAGGCGCAGAAGCAGTCCCCGATCCAGTGGCAGCACTGGTGGTGGGTGTGCTTCGCCGGCCAGATCGTGTTCCTGCCGTTCATCTGGCTGATGACCGGGCGCTGGAGCCCGCGTCGGGCCAAGCAGGACGCGCGCGAGCACGCCGAGAACGTCGACCAGAAGTTGGCGGCGCTCGCCGCACTGGCCGACTGACCGTATCGACTGAGGCGGCCGTGACGATCTCCCGAATCTGCGGGGATCCTCACGGCCGCCTTCAGAGCGCCGCGACCATCAGTTGCCAGTGCGTACCGATGATGGTTTGGATCTGCTGAACCGTCGGTCCGCTACCCGCCAACTCAGGCTGCTGCTTACCGCCGGCGGTCACCGTCGCACTGCCACAGCCGCTCGCTGCGATCTGGACCTGTGCGAGCCGGGCACCCGTGCCGGATTCGAACGTCAGGCCGAGGCTGCCGCCGGTGTCCTCCGGACAGTTGAACGTGCCGAGCGGCTGTGTGGGCAGGGCATTGATGATCTTCTCGACCTGGGCGATCTCGGACGGATTCGTGACCGTGGTCGCATCGGCGGCCCGCGCGCCGAGCCCGGGGAACGTCGGCGTGGCCACGATCTGTGTCGCGCCCGACACCGTTTCCTGTGCGGTCCGCTCCGGCCGGTAGACGACCGCCGCGATCAGTTGGAGTCCGGTCGTGCGGCCGTCCGGCAGGGTGAAGGCCTCGGCGTACAGGTTGATCTGGTCGAGGACGCCGGATGCATTCTCCATATAGCCCGTAAGGAAATACGGGGAGACGGAGGTCGGTGAACCAGACCGCGAAGACATGAGGCCGGCCGGCGGGTTCGCTCCGAGCCAGGCGGCCAGTGCGCTGGGCGACAGCGAGCTCTGCCACCATTCCGTCCGGGTAACCAGCTCAGGGCGCTGATTCAGGAACGGCATGGAGGACGGCGTCGGGGCGTTCGCGGGACGCGCGCTGAGCCGCGAGGAACCCGGCGGCAGGTGAACGGCGGCGAGCAGCGTTCGCGCCTCCCGCAGCGCGGCCTGCGCGTTTGGGCTGGATCCGGCATCCTGCGCGGCCTTGACCGCGGCCGGGGCTTGGGCCACATCGGTCGTCGCGTGGACAAGTTGCCCGCCGAGCAGCCCACCCGCGGCCACCAGCCCGACGGCGGCCACCCGAGCGACCGGCGCGATCGCGGAGAGCGGGTCTATGGATCGACGTCTCGTCATGCGAGTTGGACGATGCGCGGGTGCCGCCGGTTCCGCTTGAAAGCCGCGGCGTTGAGGTCAATGCGCGCTCTCCGTCGCGCCGACGGCGTCAGGATGCTGACTGGAAAGGTGTTCGAAGGCCCTGCCGGTAGGGGTCTCCGGTTCGTGAGAACCGCGCGGGTGACCCGAGAACGCCGCGCCGAGGTCAGCCGTCCTGCGCGGTCGGGCGGATGAGGTAGGTCAGGTCCGCGGACTGGTCAGGCAGCCGGATCTCGGTGAAGCCCATCCGGTCGTAGAACGCGCGGGCACCGGTGTTCGACGTCGCCATGGACAGGTGGACCGCCTCGGCGCCGGCCGCGTTCAAGGCGGCCAGGAACATGTTCATCAGGGCTCTGCCGGCGCCCTTGCCCTGCGCCTGCGGCAGCAGGTCGATGTGCAGGTGCGCCGGATAGGCGGCGAGGCCCGGCTTGAGCATCCGCTCCGGGTTGTGCAGCAGCGCGGCCATCCAGCCATCGGGATCGGCGTCGAAGTCGTCCTGTTCCGACGGCTGGATGTGCAGGTCGGCCACCCGCGGCAGCCACTGTTCGCGGAAGCGCTCGATGAAGCGCGCCGTGTCCGGGGTGCCCACGATGTACCCGACCGCGCGGCCGCCGTCGTCCGCGACGAAGGCGAATTCGGGTTCGAGTACGGCGTAGGGGATCGCGAAGATGTCGGAGATCAGGTCCTGGTCCCGGTACAGGCCGCGCGCGTCGCCGCCCGCGTTGCCGGTTCGCATGCAGATATCCCGCATCGCGGCCTCGTCGGAGTCCTGGTAGGGCCTGACTGCGAACACGTTGCTCCCCTTCGCGTTTCCACCGACCGCGGCTGCGCCGGTCGGGTGCCGGCGCGGCACATCGTTGATCATCTTATCCGGCTGGGTCGCCGCGGCGATGCTCGGTCGCTCACCCGTCGGGGGCCTCGCGTTTCACGGAGCGTGGTATGCGGACCGGCTGCCGGAGCGCGTCGATGCCGCCCGCCGCGTAGCGGCCGAGCCACGCGCGGACCCGGTCGTCGCTGATGTGCAAATCCGCCGCCACCTGGTGGGGTGAGGATTTGGCGCACCCCAGAACGATCCGGGCGCGGCCGGCCAGTGTCCGCTCCGGGGATCCGGGCAGCAGCCACGCCTCCAACCACGCGCGATCGCGATCACTGATATGCAGGACACTGCTTTGCGAGGGCGGCTCGACGCCGGGTTCGGCGGCGGACGCCGGAGCCGCGGCGCCGGGCTGGAACGTCAGGCGCGCCTCGTCGTCGAAGACGCGGAAGACGGTGCGGAGCAGGACGAGTCCGTCGGCGTCCTCGAAGGTGCGCTCGACGTGCACGTGGGCGGCCGGGTCAAGATCCTGGGACTCACCCTGGATCGGATGCGGCGTGGCATGCGGCAGCGCGCGCACCTGGTCGGTCCGCTGCGCGTCCGGGAATCGAAGGCTGAGCCAGCCGAGCAGTTCCCCGAGATCCGGATCGACTCCGGGCGGCCGGGTTCTCGGCTGTGCTTTCGCGGCGGTTTTCTCAGCGTCCGCGGAGACCTGGGCAACCGCCTTCGCCAAGGGCGGCGCCTGGCTGACGAGCCGATGGTGGAAGGACGACACCGAGCTCTGCACGATGCTCCCGTCGTGGGCATAGGCCCAGTGGCGGTAGAGATAGGGCGCGTGGCCGACCGCACGGTCGTCCTTCGCCCGGGTACTCGTGCGGGCGCGCGTGCTGCCGGTCAGCAGGCCGGTGCAGTGCAGGACGTCGCTCTGCAGCAGCAGGCCCGGGAAGTGCTCGGAAGGTCCCGGCCACGAGTCGACATCGCTGCCGGGCCGGGCCCCGCCCGCCGCGAGAACGTACGTCCCCAGGTGGTCCCGGAGGACGAGCCCGGCCGTATGCAGCCGGTCGATCGCGGCGCGCACGGTCTGCCGGGTGGTGGCGTAGCGTTCGGCCAGTTCTCTCTCCGAAGGTATGTTGTGCCCCGGTCCGAGCTTCCGCTCCCGGATGGCGTGCTCGAGATCCGCGGCGATGACAAGGTATTTGTGTCTGGTCGGCGTGGGCTGCCGGATGCCAGGCATGAGTGTGCGATCCTCCCACGGTTGTTACCGTGCGTGATGTTCTCGGTGGCCGCTGTCATTCTATGGCACTGGTCTGGACCAATTGCAAATCCGAGCGTATTCAGGCAGACACCCTGCGCAATCCGTTGTCACGCATCACTAGTGGTCAGCCGCCCCGGTAGCTAGAAACTGCGCCACGACAACGCGCCGTTTCGCGCTTGCCGGACCACGCTCTGGCATGCTGGCGTGGTGGACTTCGAGCCGTACCGGGGTGAGCTGACAGCGTTCTGCTACCGCATGACGGGCTCGATCCACGATGCCGAGGACCTTGTGCAGGAGACGCTGCTGCGGGCCTGGAAGGCCCATGACCGGTACGACCCGGCGCGCGCGACGGTGCGCACGTGGCTCTACCGGATCGCCACCAACGCGTGTCTGACCGCACTGGAGGGGCGTGCTCGGCGGCCACTGCCCTCGGGGCTTGGGGCGCCCGGCAACGACCCGGCCGGCACGCCCTTGACGCCCGCGCTCGACGTGCCGTGGCTCGAGCCCTTTCCCAGCGCGCGCTTCGATGTGGAGGCGCGGGCGGATCTGCGGCTTGCCTGGGTCGCGGCGGTGCAGCACCTGTCGGCGCGGCAGCGGGCGGTGCTGGTGCTGCGCGAGGTTCTGGAGTTCTCGGCCGCCGAAGTCGCCCAGCAGTTGGAGACCACTGTCGCCGCGGTCAACAGCGCCCTGCAGCGGGCGCGGGCGACGATGCGCGACGCCGGCGAGGCCGACGCCGTACGCGAGGCGGATGACCCCGATCAGCGCGCGGTGATCGAGCGGTACGCGCGGGCGTTCGAGGTGGCCGACGTGCCCGCGCTGGTGCGTTTGCTGGCCGAGGACGCGGTGCTCGAGATGCCGCCGGTGCCGCTGTGGTTCCGTGGCCGCGAGGACTACGGGCTGTTCATGGAGCGGGTTTTCCGGATGCGGGGATCCGGCTGGCTCACCCGCGTGCTCGTCGCGAACGGACAGCCCGCGCTCGCCGGCTACCACGTCGAGCCTGCCGGGGATGTCTATCGGCCGCACAGCCTGCAGGTCTTCACGATCTCGGAGGGCGGCCTGGTCACCGGCAACGTCGTGTTCGCCGACCCGCGCGTGTTCGCCGCCTTCGGCCTGCCGGAGCGGATTTCGGTCGGCTGATTCCGCTCGGTTCCGCGGAGTTTCCGCTCGGGGCGATGAGTCCGGGCGATGCCGCCGGTATGTATCGGCGAGCATCACCGAGTGGACTGGAGGGTCCCATCATGAGCGTCATCGTCATCTCATTCGTCACCCTCGACGGGGTCGTCGCCGACCCGGACGGTTCCGGCGGCACCGAGCACGGCGGCTGGATGTTCCGCTTCGGCCGCGGGGCCATCGACGGCGACAAGTTCCAGATCGGCCGGATCCTCGACGAGGGGGCCATGCTGCTCGGCCGCGGCACCTGGCAGCAGTTCTCGCGGCTGTGGCCGGCGCGCGAGGGCGAGTTCGCGGGCCGGATGAACACCGCGGTCAAGCTCGTCGCCAGCCGCAAGAAGGTCGACGTCTCGGCATGGTCGAACTCGAACCTGATCGGCGGCGACGTGGTCGAAGCGGTCAAGAGCGAGCAGCGCGACTTGGTCGTGCTCGGCAGCGTGAGCATCGTGCGGCAGCTCGCCGCCGCGGACCTGGTCGACGAGTACCGACTGATCACGGTCCCCACCGTCGTCGGCGCCGGCGAGCGGCTGTTCGCGGACGACGCCGCGTACGCGGAGTTCGAGTGCGTAGCCGGCGAACTCACCGGACCGCTCGCCCTCGCCTGCTACCGCCGGGCCGCCCACTAGAGCCGCCTGCGACTTCGTAGTGGGAGTGAGGGTCGGCGCGAGACCGGCCCCTGGTGGCTACCGGGAGTGATCGTCATGGCGAAGTACCTGCTCGCGCTCTACAGCGCCGATGCCGAAAGGCGCTCCCCGGATCAGGTGGAGAAGCTGTGGGCCGACGTGAACGCGTTGGGCGAGAAGCTGACGGAGGCGGGCGCGTTCGTGTTCCAAGGCGGCCTGATCGGGGCGGAGTCGGCGACCGTCGTGCGCCGGTCCGGCGGCGAATTCCTGATGTGACGGTGACCGCGGCCGGGCGGCGGCCGTGGACTCTCGCGCGGTGACGACGGTCGAAGCCGTCTTCCGCCGCGAGTACGGTCGCTGCGTCGCAGGTCTGATCCGCTTCCTCGGCGATATCGACGCCGCCGAGGAAGCGGTCCAGGATGCGTTCACCGTGGCGGCCGCCACGCGGCCCGCGGACGGACAACCGCCCAATCCCGGTGCGTGGATCGTCACGACCGCCCGCAACCGGGCCATCGACAGGCTGCGCCGCGAGTCCGTGCGCGACGAGCGGCACGCGCGGGCCTATCACCTGGACGGCCCCGCCGGTCAGGCCGCGAGTGACGACGCCCCGGCGCCGCAGGAGGACACCGCGCCCGATGACCGGCTGCGCCTGATGTTCATCTGCTGCCATCCGGCGCTGAACCAGCCCGCGCGGGTTCCTGGTTGTTCCACATTCGGAACATGGTGCACTTGCCGTTCTTGTCGAACGTCACGGTCCACAGGTTGCTGAAGGTGCCGAGTTCCTTGTACGTCCCGATGCCGCGGATGGCGGCGGTGTCTCCAGTGATCATCAGAGTGGACCACTCGAAGTCCCAGCCGCCCTCCTGCCATGCCGCGCGGCTTTGCCAGCCCTCGGCGATGTTCGCGCGCCCGATCCAGTCGGTGGCATACGGCGATTCGTGATACTCGGCTGTCGGGGTGAACAGCGCTGTGATGTCCTTGGCCGCGTTGGTCCGCCAGGCCTTCACATATCCGATGACCCATACGTCGACCTGCTGTTGCGTCACCACTGTGCACGCCTTTCGATCGATAGGTCCCCAGGATCCATCCGGGTCTCGCCGGGAAGGAAGGACGTGTCTTCCTAGGTGCGCCGCACCCAGGCTCGTGCCGAGTGCCTGCGAGACGGTGGCCGTAGAATCGGGTGGTGGGCGACTACGAGTTGGGTGAGTTCCTGCGCGTGCGGCGCTCCCGGCTGACGCCCGCGGACGTGGGCCTGCCGTCGAGCGGAGCGCGGCGGGTGGCGGGGCTGCGCCGCGAGGAGGTCGCGGTGCTGGCCGGGGTCAGCGCGGACTACTACGCGCGCCTGGAGCAGGGCAGGGAGACCAACCCATCCGGCCAGGTGGTCGACGCCCTCGCCCGCGCCCTGCGGCTGGATCCGGACGCGCACCGGCACGCCCACCGGCTGGCCGGACTCGCGCCGAGACCTACGTTCGTGAACCCGCCGAATGCGGCGCTGGATGACGGCCTGCTTCAGCTGATGGATGCCTTTCCCACCGCCGTCGCCTACATCGTCAACCACCGCCTCGAGGTCCTCGCCGCCAATGATCTGGCCGACGCGCTGCTCTCACCGCTGACCGACCGGCGTGACATGGTTCGCTCCCTGTTCTACGACCCGGCCGCGCGAGACCTGTTCGCCGAGTGGCCGAGCGTCGCCCGCGACACCGTGCACGCGCTGCGCCTGGCCACGGGCCGGGAGCCGCGGGACCCGCTGCTGGCCGGGCTGGTCGCGGAGCTCGTCGCGAACAGCCCGGAGTTCGCGGCGTTCTGGCACGATCACGAAGTCGGTTCCCTGGGCCGCAAGTCGAAGGTGTTCAATCACCCGCAGGTCGGCCGGTTCGAGCTGACCTACCAGAGCTTCGACAGCCAGGGCTCGCCAGGGCTGCAACTGCTCGTGGGCACCGCCGAACCCGGCAGTGCCCACGCTGACTGCCTCACGCTGCTCGGCTCGCTACACGCGGCCGACCATGCGCGCTGAAGCCGTGGTCAGGGCAGGGTCCATTTCTGGTCGGACTGACCGTTGCAGTCTTCGATGATCAGTTGGGTGCCGGAGCCGCCGTTGCCGTTGTCCTCCAGGCACTTTCCGGACTGCGGGTTGGCCAGAGCGCCGCTCGGCTGCGCCACCCAGTCCTGCGCAGCGGTGCTGTTGCAGGTGTAGAGGTCGACGACGGTGCCGTTGGTGGTGTTGCCGCCGTTGACGTCCATGCACATGCCGAGCACCTGCAGCGTGCCGTCGGATCCGACCGTCCATTGCTGGGCGGTGGAATTGTTGCAGGTGTAGGCCTGGATCGGGTTGTAGTTCGTGGTCAACGCGCCGCGGTCATCGATGCACAAGCCCTGATAGCCGGTGATCTCTCCGGCTGGTGCGGTGGTGGAACCGATGGCAGTGGTTGTGGTGTTGGAGGTTCCTCCGCCGGTGGTCACCGAGACGGTGGCACTGGTGTTGGGGGTGACGGCCCACTGGCCGTTCGTGCCGGATGGTTGGGGGACGGTGAAGGTGACGGCGCTGTCGCTCCAGCTGTTGATCGTGAAGGAGGCGGCGTCGCCCGGGGCGCCCCAGTTGGTGCCGTTGTCGCTGAAGGTCAGGTAGCTGCTGCCTTGGCTGGCGCCGAAGCCGCTTCCGGTGATCGTGACCTGCTTACCCGCCGCGGCGCTGGACGGAGAGGCGAAGGTGATCCGCGGGGTGCTCGGCTCCGCCAGTTGCACGGGGGAGCCGCCGACCTGGGTGACAGTGAGGCTCGCCGTGGTCGACACCGCTCCGACCGCGACCTGCAGGGTGTCGGTCGCCGCGTTGTACGTCCACTGCGATGTCGCGATCGTCTGTCCGTTGATCTGGACGGAGGTGGGCTGCGACTCGTCGACCAGGTCGAGGGTGTACGTGCGGCTGGCGGGCTCGCCGGGGTACGAGCCGGCGGCGGGGGAGATGGTGAGCGTCGAGGTGTGCGCGGAGGCGTTCTCGGTGTAGCCGATCGGTGTGCTGGTGGACTGCCCGGACCGGTAGCCCAGGCCGGTTCCGGTGTCGTCGTACAGCGAGTAGGTGCCGTTGGCCCCGGCGTGCACCTGAAGGGTGATCGGCGCGGTGCCGGCGGTCTGGGCCTGGCCGCTGGACGGCTGCAGCGGAATGATGCCGCCTTCCTTGACGAACACCGGCATCCGGCTGGTGGGTACGTTGAAGGTCTGCGTCCCCGGACCGGTGAAGGTGGCGCCGGTGAAGTAGTCCTGCCAGGTGCCCGGCGGGAACCAGACCTGCGTGGCGACGCTGGCGCCGGGCTGGGTGACCGGAGCGACCAGTACGTCTGGCCCGAGCGTGTACTCGGTCGGGTTGGTGTAGGCCGCGGCCTGGCCGGGATAGTCGAGGTAGAGCGCCTGCGTCATCGGGATACCGGTGCTGCTCGCCTGCTCGGCCAGCGTGTAGAGATAGGGCACGAGCTGTTCGCGCAACTGCATGAACTGGTCGCCGACGGCCTGGGTGGCGGCGTCGTACTCCCACGGCAACCGCGCGTTCTGGCCCCAGTCGACCTCGTCCGAGTGTTCGCGCATGATCGGCTGGAACGTGCCGAGCTGCAGCCAGCGCAGGTAGAGGTCGTCCGGGTCGTTGCCGTTGCCGGTGGTGTTGCTGCCCAGGAAGCTGCCGATGTCGTCGCTGACGTACGGCTCGCCGATGCTGCCCTCGTCCTGGGAAAGCTGCGCCTCGCTGGCCAGGGTGTTCCAGGTGCCTTGGGTGTCGCCGGTGAACGCGATGGCCGAGCGGTGATCGGCCCACGGGCCCGCGGGGTACGCCCCGGCCTGCGAGGCCTGGTTCGACGCGCCGACACGGGACAGGTCGAAGCCGCGCTCGCCGTCGTTCACCATCTGCTGGGCGGTCAGGTAATTGATCCACGCGTCGGGGGTGACGCCGGGCTGCGAGAACACTCCGCTGCCGTCGCAGCACCAGTCGAGCCAGGTCATCGCGACGGAATTCTGCGTCGGGTCGGCGGTGGCGAAGTACGACTCGGCCTGCGCCACGTTCGCCCAGTCCCATACCGCGCACGGGCCGCCGTTGTTGCAACTCGACACGGTGGTCAGCGAGTTGCCCGCGATGCTCTGGGCCTGCGCGTAGAGCGGATCGTTGGTCGCGATGGCGGAGTGGACGTTCAGGGCGACGTCAATATCCTGCGACGCGGCCCAGTCGGTGAACGCGGTTGGATCCGGGAAGAGCGAGGGGTTCCACTCCCAGCCGTTCCAGGTGTTCGGGCTCTTCCAGTCCGTGTCGACCGACAGGTCGTCCAGGGAGACGCCGTTGGCCTGGAACCGGGGGAGGATCGTGCCCTCATAGGCCGCGGTCGAGTAGGGGTCGTACTGGGAGAACCAGTTGCCGAACACCGACTCGTCGGGCAGGGTCGCGGGCCCGGTCAGCTTCGCCAGGTCGGACAGCGCCCCGGCGTAGTCCTGCCCGTAGCCGAACAGGTATCCGTCCTCGATGTCCCCGGCCGGACGGTTGGCCACCCAGCCGTCCGAGGTCCACACCGCGGTCTTCGAGTCGTCGAGCAGATACCAGCCGGACTTGTCGAGCAGCCCGGGGGCCATCTGCGGGATGTTCGCGGCGCAGGTCGCGCACGTCGGGGTGCCGCCGGAGTACGAGCCGTTGACCGAGTCGTAGGAGCGGATGTACCCGCCGAGCGGATTCGCCGGAAGGAACGGCGCCGCGCTCGCTCCGGAAGCGTTTACGGCGATGTCATCGATGTTGACGTTGCAGCTGTCGCCGCTCACGCAGTCCACTGCGACGGTGTTGGTGCCCGCGGTCAGCGTCACCGGCACGGTGACGGTCGACCAGCTGTCCCAGTTCGCCGTCGTCGGCAGGCTGACCAGGGTGCTGACGCCGTTGACGACCAGGCTCTCGGTCCGCGTCTCGTTGTTGCCGTCGCCGCCGGTGCTGTTGGCGTACCGGATCGCCACGTTCGCCGAACCGGCCGGCGCGCCGAGCACCTGCCAGGAGGCGTCCGCCCCGCTGGCGCCGAGGCCGGCGACGAATCCGGCCGGGCTGAGGTAGTTCAGGTGGTTGCCCGCGATCGACGCCCCGCCGCTCAGAGTGGCCGCTCCGGCCTGGCAGGCCTGGCCGAAGGTGCACTCCGAACCCCAGGTCGGCGTGACGTTCGCGGAGGCTCCCGGAGGCAGCGCGCCGAGCAGTTGCATCTTGGTGTTGACGGTGCTGAACGGACCGGAGCCCAACTGGTAGGAGAACGTCATCTGGCTGGTGGTGATCGTCAGCCAGCCGTTGGAGACGCTGCTGGTGTACGCCGGGACGGTGAAGTTCCGGTCCATGATGTCGAAGGTCGGATCGTCGAGGAAGCTGCCGGTCGGCGAGTACTCCGTCCGGATCACCTCGGGGGCGAGCACCTCGAAGCGGGCGTCGCCCTCGACGACGGTGGCCGCGGCCGCGGCCTTGCCGTTCGCCAGGTTGATGGAGTTGGACAGGTTCACCGGGGACGTGTCGGAGGTGGCCGTCTGGGCGGCGGCGGCACCGACGGGCATGACAAGGGCCACGGCGATGGCCGCCGTGATCAGCGCGCCGCCGCGGCGCCGAGGGCGCAGGGCGTGGGAGAACGACGCTGTTCGCATACTGCTGCTCCTGGGGGACGGGGATCATCGTTGATCCCGAGCGTGGGTGTGGGTCGCACTCGTCCGGTCGGGCTGCGGTGCTTCATGAACTTCGAATAAAAACGTTTCACAGACAAGGTAGAGCAAAACCCGCGCCGCGTCGTGGTCCTCAGTGCCGATCGCGCAGCAGCCGCCGCAAGACGGCGCCGCAGCAGAGTACGTATACGTGCTGGAACAGCGGCGCGATCGGCCCGGCGAGCTTCGTGTACCACTTCGCGGCGACGCTGAACGCCCGGACCCTCAGCCATACGGAGTCATCGTCGTCCCACTCGACGATGAACGCCTCCTCGCCGCGCTCCGGATGCCGCGCCATCGTGCCGTATGCGAAGCCCTTGCGCCGCGGCTCGTCGACGACCCACACGATCTGGCAGTGCGCCCGGATCAGCACGAGATGCCGGGTGCCGATGTGCAGCCACACGTTCGCCTCGGGCTCGGCGCGCACATGGTCGGTCTGCGGATGCAGGCGCAGCGCCTTGTGCATCCGCCATTCGAGCACCGCGTCGGTAGCCGCGTGGAACTCCCGCTCGCCGCTCCCGATGCGCATTCGACGCCGCAGGCGGTGGTAGTTCTCGGGCAACGGCCCATCCCCGCGGGTGGCGCCGACCTCGGGATACGTCAATCCGTTCACGCGGCGATCGTAGCCGCATCGGGCCGTGTCTCAGGCTGCGCTCAGGGCGAATTCCGGCGGAGCTTGCTCACCGTTCCCGTCCCGTTCGCCATCGCCGTCGCCGTGGTGCAGCACGAGCGCGTCGGCGAAGCGGGTGACGGCGCGGCCGAGCGAGGCGCGGGTCTCGTCGCCGAACACGGCGCGGCCGTCCGGTTCGCGGGTGATGTGCTGGTCCAGCAGGAAGTAGCCCTGGACGACGTGCGCCGAGCCCAGCGAGCTGAGCACCGGGCGCAGCGCGTAGTCGATCGCCAGCACGTGCGCCGTCGTGCCGCCGGTGGCCAGCGGCAGCACGACCTTCCTGGCCAGGCCGGACTGGGGGAGCAGGTCGAGCAGCGTCTTGAGCAGCCCGGAATACGATGCCTTATACACCGGCGTCACCACGACCACCCCCTGCGCCCGTTCGAACAGCTCCAGCGCCTCGGCTATCGCGGGATGGGAGGTGTCGGCGCCGAGCAGCGGGGCGGGCGGCAGGTCGCGGGCGTCGAGCCCGTGCACGCTGTGGCCGAGCGCGGTGAGCTGCTCGTCGACGAGGCGGCGGGTGGCGGCGGACTTCGAATGCGCGGAGGGGCTCGCGGAAACGGTCAGAACGGTGGCCATGGTGAATGAACTACCTTCGGTGCTCGGCGGACTGCGCGGAGGGGGAGACGGAGCCGCCGGCGAACGGAGCGTCGCGGCGGCCTGAGGCGTCCGGTGCCGCGGACGCCGAGCAATTGACACCAGGAGGAGTCTATTTTGGTAGGGTGCCCCGCGCAAGCCGTTGCGCGGGCGAGGGCCCGCGATCGCCCGGTGAGGAGAAGACTCGACCCGATGCGCATCTCAGCGAGAACCGACTACGCGGTCCGCGTGCTCGTGTCCTTGGCGGCCGACGCCTCGCGTCCGCTGACCTGCGAGGGCATCGCGGCGCAGCAGCAGATTCCGTACCGGTTCCTCAAGTCCGTCGTGCGCGACCTGCGGGTGGCCGGGCTCGTGCGCAGCCAGCGCGGCTGCGAGGGCGGCTACTGGCTGGGCCGCGCGGCGGCCGAGATCTCCCTGGCCGACGTGGTGGCCGCCGTGGACGGGGAGCTGTTCACGGTCAACGGCGAGGTGCCGGCCGCGGCCGGCTATCCGGAGCCGGCCGACCGGCTCGAGGTGCTCTGGCGCGGCCTGCGCGCCCGGCTGGCCTCGGTGTTCGGCGGCGTCACGATCGCCGACCTGCTCAGCGAGGAGCCCGGCAGCCCGGCCGCCGCGCTGTTCGCCGAGGCCGCCGCCGTACCCGCCTGACCCCCCGCCGATACCGCGCAAGGAGATCCGAGGATGACAGACCACTGGCACGGGGCGCTGCGGCATGTGCGCGGCGGCGAGCTGAGCGGGAACACCAACCAGACCACCGGGATGACGCGCTACGAGGCGATCGCCGGGAAGACCGTCGGCTCGACGAAGGTGTGGATGGGCCAGACGCACGTCGCCCCCTCCACCAGTTCCGGCGATCACCACCACGGCGACACGGAGACCGCGATCTACGTCGTCTCCGGCAACCCCGTCTTCGTGTTCGCCGAGGAGGAGCGGGAGATCCGGATCGAGACCGAGCCCGGCGACTACGTGTTCGTACCGCCGTTCGTGCCGCACCGCGAGGAGAACCCGAACGTCGACGAGGCGGTCGTGGTGATCGCGCGCAGCAGCCAGGAGGGTGTCGTGGTCAACCTGCCGAGCCTGTGGGCGCCGGTGGACCGGGAACAGCCATCGGACGACGGGGGCGGATGCGCGTGACGGAGCTGCTGCGGATCACCGAGTACACCGATCCGGCCTGCCCCTGGGCCTGGGGCTCTGAGCCGAAGTTCCGGTGGCTGCGCGGGGTGCTCGACGCCGGCGCGGGGCTCGGGCGGGGCGAGGCGGTGGTCTGGCGCCGCGTGTTCGGGATCCTGTTCGACGAGGGCGAGCCGCCCGCGCCGGATCCGGCCGCCGAGGCCGCCTGGTATCTCGAGGAACTGCGGGAGATCTCGGGGCATACCGGCGCGCCGTGCCCCGAGAAGCTCGAGTGGGTGACGGCGTCGAGCTGGCCCGCCTCGCTCGCGGCGAAGGCGGCCGAGCGTCAGGGGGCGGAGACCGCCGAGGCCGTGCTGCACCGGCTGCGGGAGACCACGTTCCTCGACGGCCGTCCGGCGGACACCCCGGAGCGGGTGATTGAAGCACTGCGGGAAATCTCCGGGCTTGATCTCAGCCGGCTGGCGGACGACGCGGCCTCGCCGGCGACCCTCGAGGCCGTGCGCCGAGACCACGCGGAGACCCGTGCCCCCTGCCCGGAGGTCTTCGCCATCGACGAGCCCGCGCGGCATCCGGGGCGCGCCAAACCGCTTGGTGAGGACCCCGAGGACGGCTTCCGCTACGCCCTGCCCACGCTGGTCTTCGACGGCCCGGCCGGACGTGCGGTGGCGGCCGGTTGGCGCCGTCCGCAGGAGTATCTGGACGCCCTCGCGAAGGCCGCGCCGGACGTGGCCGGCCGTCTCGTTCAATAAGACACCACGATGTATCAATTGACAGCGCGGCGCTGACCCGCCACGATGGCCGCATGACTTGGACGCACCCCGGCGTGGTTTGCCGCTACGTCGACCTCCGGCGCACCTCCAGCGCCCTGTGTTGCCGCTGACCGAGTTCGCCGGGCCCTGAGCGGTCCCGAGGCCTGTCCGTCCGGCCCGTCCATCCCCGTTCCCTGACTCCCCGAGGTCCCGCGCGACCCGAGGGCGGATCCCCGCGTGCCGGCGGGGAGCGCCGCCCCGGCGCCGCACACCTTCACTTAAATCAAGCTTTTTATATATAGATAAGGCTGTTCATTCACCATGGATACCCGTTTGAGCAGACGCGGCGTGCTCTCCATCGCCGCGGGCATCGGAGCCGGCGGCGCACTGACCCTGGCCGGCTGCGGCGCGTCCGCCTCGGACTCGGCCAACGCGGCGGGCGGCAGCGGCGTCGGCGGCACTCTGAAATGGGGCTGGGACCTGCCCACCTCGTGGGATCCGATCAAATCCTCGGCCGGCTGGGACGTGCACGCGCTCTCCCTCGTCTACGCGGGCCTCACCCAGGAGGACGCCCGGGGCAACGCGATCCCGGCGCTGGCCACCGGCTGGAAGTACAACGCCGACGGTACCGAGGTCGTCTTCACCTTGCGCCCCGGCCTGAAGTTCGGCGACGGCAGCACGCTCGACGCGGCGGCCGTCGCCAAGAGCCTCGAGCGCAGCCGCACCGACCCGGGCTCGCTGGTCGCCTCGCAGCTCACCACCGTGTCCTCGGTCACGGCTCAGGGCACGGGCACGGTCGTGATCAAGCTCAAGCAGCCGAACTTCCAGATCCCGACCCTGCTCGCGGGCAAGACCGGGATGATCGTGAGCCCGACGGCCTTCGAGGCGAACGCGACGGGACTCACCCTCAAGCCGGTCGGCGCCGGGCCCTTCCAACTCACCGCCTACACCGAGAACGCCTCGGCCACGCTGGTGCGCTTCCCCGGCTTCTGGAACGCCAAGCAGATCCACATCGGAACGTTCCAGCTCTATCCGCTGCCCGACGCCTCGACCGTCGTCGCCGGACTCGAGTCCGGCCAGTACAACGTGGCCTCGATCCCGGGCAGCGAGGTGGCCGCGGCCAAGGCGGCGGGACTTCAGGTGCAGGTCGTCGACTCGCTCGTGGTCGCGGTACTGGACGTCAACGACGCGATCGCCCCCTTCGACGACGACAATGTCGTGCTCGCGCTCAAGTACGCCGTCGATCGCAAGGCCCTGCTGCAGACCGCGCAGTTCGGCTACGGCGAGGTCGCCTACCAGCCCTTCCCATCGGGATACGTCGGCTACGACGAATCGATCGGCACGCCGTACGCCGTCAACACGGCCAAGGCGAAATCCCTGCTGGCCGCCTCGAAGTACGGTCCCAACCCGACCGTCACGATCACGACGACCGCGGCGGCGGGAGTGCCCGAGCAGTTGCAGTCACAGCTCCAGGCGGTCGGCTTCAACGCCTCCATCAAGGTGATTCCGACGGCTCAGTTCACTGAGTTGGTCTACATCCAGCACTCCGAGCAGCTGACGGTGGACGCGTTCGCCGGACGTGACTCGGCGGTCCAGGCCTTCCAGGTGCTCTTCGGCGCGCAGGGACTGCTCAACCCGGGTCGGCACGCGTACCCACAGCTGCAGTCGGAGCTGACGCAGGTCAACGAGACCTCGCTGGACAGCTCCAAGTACGCGGGTCTGTTACAGCAGGCCACTGCGACAGCGGTGAAGCAGACCCCGAATGTGTTCCTCTACACCGAGCCGCGCATCCTGGCGCGCGCGTCCGGGGTCTCCGCGCTGCCCGAGGACCTGGTCGTGCAACGGTTCGAAGGGGTGACGACCACGTGAGTCCGATAGTCGGCTCGTTGCGGGCGATCGTGCGCCTGGTCTCCGTGCCGGTCACGGTGTTCCTCATCGCCACCTTCGCGACCTACGCGCTCGGCGCAGCCGGCGGTGCGAACCCTGCCGCGACGGTGCTGGGCCAGGACGCCACGCCCGGGCAGATCGCGCAGCTCAACCACCAGTTCGGTCTCGACAAGCCGTTCCTGGTGCAGTACTTCGACTGGCTCGGACACGCGCTGACCGGCAACCTCGGTGTCTCCTACTTCACCTCGATCCCGGTTGCCACCTCGATCAGCCAGGCCTTCCCGGTGGACCTTTCGCTCGCGATCCTCGCGCTCGCCTTCGCGGTCGTGCTCGGCGGCGGCGCGGGGATCCTCGCGGCGCTGCGCCAGGGCGGCTGGTTCGACCGGGCCGTATCAGCGGTCTGCTCCGGATTGGCCACGGTGCCGCCATTCCTGGTCGGCATCACGCTGATCGTGGTCTTCGCGGTCTTCTTCCGGCTGCTTCCCTCCGGCGGCTACGTGCCGTTCACCCAGAATCCGGGACAGTGGCTGCGGTTCGCGCTGCTGCCCTCGCTCGCGCTGAGCGCCGAGGGCGCGGCGGCGATCGCCCGCCAGCTGCGGACCTCGTTGGTCGGGGCGCTGCAGGAGAACTACGTGCTCGGCGCGGCGGCGCGCGGCCTGTCCGTTCGCAGAACCTTGTTCCGTCACGCGCTGCGCAACGCGGCCGGGCCGGCGTTGACCGTGCTCGGCGTGCAGATCCCGCTGCTTATCGGCGGCGCGGTGGTGGCCGAGAAGATGTTCGCGCTGCCGGGCGTCGCGCAGTTGGCCCTGCAAGCCGGGACCGAACGCGACGTGCCGGTGATCCAGGGCGCGCTGCTCGTCACGATCGCCGTCGTGCTGGTGAGCAACATCGTCGTCAACGCGGTGCTGCTCCGGATCACGCCGCAGGCCGCGCGGGGCACCCGGTCGGCCCGGCGCCGCCCGATGCTCCAGGCGACGGGAGGAGCGGCATGAGCGGCGTACGACGTGCCGGGACGCTGCGGCGGGCACTCCGTCTCACCAGCGCCCGAATAGCCCTCGGCATCATCCTCTTGATCATCGTCCTGGCGGTCTTCGGCGGTGCGCTCGCGCCGCAGAATCCGCTGACGCAGAACCCGGACGCCGTGCTGCGCGGGCCCGGTTCCGCTCATTGGCTGGGCACGGACTACCTCGGCCGCGACGTGCTCAGCCGTCTGATGGCCGGAACCGGCCGGTCCGTGGTCGGCGCGCTCGAGGCCGTCGGAATCGGGCTGCTGCTCGGCGTGCTCCCCGGGCTCGCCTCGCTCTGGCTCGGCCGGACGTACGAGTGGATCTCGCTGCGTGTCGTCGATGCCTTCATGACCCTGCCGTACGTCGTGTTGGCGGTGGCCGTCACAGGGTTCTTCGGCAACAGCCTGACCGCGGCGATGACTGCCGTCGGCGTGCTGATCGCCCCGCTGTACTTCCGCGTCACCCGGGCCGCCGCGCTTGGGCTGACCAGGACGCAGTACGTGGAGGCGGCGGAGCTGTTCGGCTCCTCGCGTCGCAGAATCCTGCGTACGCACCTGTGGAGCA
Organism: Actinospica sp.; assembly: GCF_035552695.1. NCBI lineage: Bacteria > Bacillati > Actinomycetota > Actinomycetes > Catenulisporales > Actinospicaceae > Actinospica > Actinospica sp. The sequence goes on along the minus strand of NZ_DASZKT010000176.1, from coordinate 11,042 downwards.
AGATCCTGCCGACGCTCGCGGTCACCACGGCGCAGGCCCTCGCCTCGGCGCTGCTGATCGTCTCCTCGCTGGCCTTCCTCGGGCTGGGCGTCGAGCCGCCGCTGCCGACCTGGGGTGAGCTGCTGAGCTCGGACCTCGACTACCTGTCCCAGCAGCCGTGGGCGCCGCTTTTCCCCGGTCTGCTGATCATGCTGGTCGCGGGGGCGCTGAACGCGTTCGCCGACGCGATCCGGGATACCGGAGCCGCGAATGACCTGAGCGGGGCCGACACCGTGAGTGCTGCGGATGCCCCGGACGACCTGCCGAGCGGCGTGGACCTCGTTCCCGTCGCAGAGCCCGTGCTTCGCGTCGAGGGTCTGCGGGTGACCGTCAACGGCGGCCGGACCGAGGCCGTGCACGGCGTGTCCTTCGAGGTCGGGCGCGGCGAGATCGTCGGCCTGGTCGGCGAGTCCGGCAGTGGCAAGAGCCTGACCTGCCGCGCGGTGACCGGGCTGCTCGCGCCCGGCTGCGAGCGCTCGGCCGGGACCGTCGACCTGCTCGGCGGCTCCGGACCCGTGGACCTGGCGTCGCTCGACCGGGCCGGGTGGAACAAGGTCCGCGGTCCGCGCATCGGCATCGTCTTCCAGGACCCCGCCTCGTATCTGAACCCTTCGATCCAGGTCGGAAAGCAGCTGGTCGAGGCGATCCGCGCGCACTCCGACATCAGCCGTACCGAAGCCAGGGCCCGCGCGATCGAGCTGTTCACGTCGGTCGGCCTGCGCGAGCCGGAGACCGTGTACCGGCAGTACCCGCACGAGCTGTCCGGCGGCATGGCCCAGCGCGTGCTGATCGCGATCGCCATCAGCGGCGACCCCGACCTGCTGATCGCCGACGAGGCGACGAGCGCGCTCGACGTGCTCGTGCAGGCCGAGGTGCTCGACCTGCTGCGCGGCCTCGTCCAAGATCGCGGGCTCGCGCTGCTGCTCGTCACGCACGACCTGGCGGTGGTGGCAGAGTTCTGTGACCGGGTGCTCGTGTGCGACCGCGGCCGGATCGTGGAGCAGGGGCCCGCGGCTAACGTCTGGCCCGAACTGGTGGGAGCCGAGTCATGACCCTTCTCGGCGTTTCCGACCTCACGGTCGCCTACGGCGACAAGAACGCGCCCGCCGTGCTGCACGAGGTCTCGTTGGAGGTCCAGCCCGGCGAGATCCTCGGCGTGATCGGCGAGACCGGCTCGGGCAAGACGACGCTCGCGCGCACGATCGTCGGCCTCGTCCCAGCACGCAGTGGCCGCGTCGAGTTCAACGGCGTCGAACTCAGTGGGCTACGCAACAGGGCCCTACGCGACTTCCGGCGGCGTGGCGAGCTGCAGCTCGTCTTTCAGGACCCGCTGCGCGCGCTCGACCCGGACGTCACCGCCGCCGAATCCATCGCGGAGCCCTTGGACGCGGCCGGAGTCGGTGTGCGCGAGGAGCGGGTTGAGCGCGCGGCGAAGGCACTGGCCGCCGTCGGGCTGGACCCATCGCTCGGCGAGCGCGTGCCCGGCAGACTCTCCGGCGGGCAGCGGCAACGCGTGCTGCTGGCCCGCGCCCTCGTCACCGAACCACGCCTGCTGATCTGCGACGAGCCGGTCAGCGCACTCGACGCCGCCAACCGCGGCCACGTGTTGCGGCTGCTGCTCGACCTGCGCGACGAGACCGGGGTCGCGGCCCTGGTCATCTCGCACGACCTGCAGTCCCTCTCCGGGTTCGCCGACCGCGTCGCCGTGCTCTACCAGGGCCGGATCGTCGAACACGGCCCGACCCGGCACGTCCTTGATAATCCGCAGCATTCGTACACGCAGAGACTGCTGGCCGCCGCGCCGCGTCTGCGTTCCCTGACTGGAGCCTGATCCTCACCATGACCATCGAATTCATCGGCATCGCGCACACCCGGCCCGGCAGCGAGAGCGAGGCCGCCGACCCCGGCACCCCGCTCATCCAGCCCGACTATCTCCGATCCATCGCCCAGGCGCACGAGGACTCCGGCTTCGACCGCGTACTCGTTGCCCACTCCTCGGCCTCCCCGGACGGCTTCACCATCGCCGACCAGATCCTGACCCACACCCAGCGGATCGGCGTGCTGCTCGCGCACCGGCCGGGCTTCGTCGCCCCGACCTACGCCGCGCGCAAGTACGCCACGCTCGACGCCTTCCACCCCGGCCGCGTCGCCCTGCACACCATCTCCGGCGGGGACGACAAGGACCAGGCCCGCGACGGCGACCTCAGCGACAAGCCCGCGCGCTACCGCCGCTCCGACGAGTTCCTCTCGATCGTGCGGAAGGAGTGGGAGTCGACCGAGCCCTTCGACTTCGAGGGCGAGTTCTACACCGTCAAGGGCGGCTGGTCCGCGGTCCGGCCCGCGCTCGGCGCGATCCCGATCTACTTCGGCGGCGCCTCCGAGGACGCGATCCGGGTCGGCGGCAAGCAGGCCGACGTCTACGCGTTCTGGGGCGAGCCGCTGGCCGGCATCGCCGAGCGGATCGAACAGGTCCGCGCCGCCGCGGCGCCGTACGGCCGCGACCCGCACTTCAGCGTCAGCCTGCGGCCGATCCCCGCCGCGACCGAGGCGGAGGCCTGGGAGCGTGCCGCGCACATCCTCGAACTGACGAAGGAGCGCGTCGGCCAGCTGCAGAAGTCCTGGGGCTGGGGTGGTGCCAAGCGGGATCACGCGGCCGCGCGCGGCTCGCAGCGTCTGCTGGAGTACGCGGCGGCGGGCGACGTGCACGACAAGCGGCTGTGGACGGCCGTGGCCAAGGAGACCGGCGCCGCGGGCAACTCGACGGCGGTGGTCGGCAGCTACGAGCAGGTCGCGGAGGCGCTCGGCGAGTACGTGAAGCTCGGCGTCCGCACCCTGCTGATCCGCGGCTTCGAACCGCTCGACGACGCGCGCGACTACGGAAAGCTCGTGCGGTTGGTGCGTGAGTCGGACGCGGCGGGCCAACTTGTCGGTGCCTCGATCTAATGTCTGTTTCATGACGGAATCATCGAGTATGCCGACTACATCCCACTGGGGTGCGTACCGAGTGCGCAAGGAAGCCGATGGCGGGATCGCGGTGCTGCCGCATCCCGCCGACCCGGCGCCCTCGCCGCTGCTGGGCAACGTCGCCGGTGCGCTCCGACATCGCACCCGCGTGCGACGTCCGGCGATCCGCCGCGGCTGGCTGGAGCGTGCGCTGCGCGGCCTCGATCCGGTGCCGACCGATGCGCGCGGCACTGAGCCGTTCGTCGAGGTCGAATGGGACGAGGCTTTGGACCTGTTGTCTGGTGAGCTGCAGCGGGTCCGTTCGCGCCACGGCAACGAATCGGTGTACGGAGGCTCATACGGCTGGGCGAGCGCGGGCCGGTTCCATCATGCGCAGAGCCAACTTCACCGCTTCCTCAACCAGTTCGGCGGCTACACCTCCTCGCGCAACTCGTACAGCCTGGCCACCTCGCTCGTCGTGCTGCCGCACATAGTCGGCGACGCGGACGCCGTCCTGCGCAACGGATCCTCCTGGCCGACGATCATCGAGAACACCGAGCTCATCGTCGCGTTCGGCGGCATCCCGGCGAAGAACGTGTTCGTGACGCCCGGCGGCGTGACCAGGCACGTCACGCCGGGTGCGTTGGACGCGCTGGCCGAGCGCGGCGTCCAGGTCACGCTCATCAGTCCGCTGCGAGCCGATCTGCCCATGAAGGCCGACTGGCTGCCGATCGAACCGGCCACCGACACGGCCCTGATGCTGGCCCTCGCGCACACCCTGCTCACCGAAAACCTGCACGACCAGGCGTTTCTCGACCGCTACACGTCCGGTTTCGAGGTCTTCGCGCGCTATCTCGACGGCACGTCGGACGGCGTGCCGAAGAGCGCCGAGTGGGCCGCGCCGATCTGCGGAGTCGAGGCCGAACGCATCCGGACCCTGGCACGCCGAATGGCGTCCGCGCGCACCTTCGTCACCGTCACCTGGTCGCTGCAGCGCATTCAGCACGGCGAGCAGCCGGTTTGGGCCGGAATCGCGCTGGCGGCGATGCTCGGGCAGATCGGGCTGCCGGGCGGCGGCTTCGGGCACGGATACGGCTCGATGGGCGACGTCGGCGACCACGGTCCCACGCTGCGACTGCCGTACCTGTCGCAGGGAGCGAACCCGGTACGCACGTTCATCCCCGTGGCCCGGATCGCGGACATGCTGCTCAACCCCGGCACCGAATACGACTACGACGGAAACCGGCTGACCTACCCGGACATCCGGCTCGTCTACTGGGCCGGAGGCAACCCCTTTCACCACCATCAGGACCTCGCTCGGCTGCGTCGCGCCTTCGCCCGGCCGGACACGGTGGTCGTGCACGAGCCGTACTGGACGTCCAGCGCACGGCAGGCCGACATCGTCCTCCCGGTCACGACGACCCTGGAGCGCGAGGACATCGGCAGCGGGAGACGCGACACGCACCTGATCGCGATGCATCAGGCCACTGATCCGATCGGCGCGGCCCGCGACGACTACGCGATCTTCGCCGGGCTGGCCGCTCGGCTCGGGTTCGAGAAGGGGTTCACCGAGGGACGGACGCCGCGCGAATGGCTGGTCCACCTGTACGAAGAGTGGTGGTCGCGCCTTGGCGACGTGCCTCCTTTCGACGAGTTCTGGCAGGCCGGTGAGCTCGAACTGCCGCACGGTCCCGAGCGCTTCACCCTCTTCGAGCAGTTCCGCGCCGATCCCGAGGCCGCGCCGCTGCGCACTCCGAGCGGCAAGATCGAGCTCTACTCGCCGACCGTCGCGGGCTTCGGATACGACGACTGCCCCGGGCATCCCGTCTGGCTGGAGCCCGAGGAGTGGCACGGCGGGTCGGCCGCCGCGCGCTTCCCGCTGATCCTCATCGCGAATCAGCCCTCGACCAGGCTGCACAGCCAGCTCGACGTGGGCGACGTCAGCCGGGCCGCGAAGATCGCCGGACGCGAGGCCTGCCGGCTCAATCCGGCGGACGCGGCGGCGCGCGGGATCGCGGACGGCGACGTCGTGCACATCTTCAACGATCGCGGCGGGTGCCTGGCCGGAGCCGTGCTGACGGAGGTTGTCCGGCCGGGCGTCGTCCAGCTGCCGACGGGAGCCTGGTACGACCCGTCGCCCGACGAGCCAGCTCTCTGCGTCCACGGCAATCCGAACGCCGTGACCGCAGACGTCCCCTCCTCGCGACTGTCCCAGGGTTGCACCGGCCAGCACGCGCTGGTCCAGGTAAAGCGGTTTGCGGGCGAACCGCCGCCGGTTACCGTGACCGAACCGCCGACCCTGCTCCGAAAGGTAGACCTGTGAACCAGCACATTGCCCAGACGCTGCCTCCCCTCGCCCTGGACCGCCTTCCCGAGGTCGCCGCGAAGCTGGCCGAGCGCGCCGAGCAGCATGACCGCGAGGGCTCGTTCCCGCACGAGGGCGTCGGGCACGTCCACGAGGCCGGTCTGCTCACGGCGACCGTCGCGGCCGAGTACGGCGGTCCCGGCGGGGGACTGGCCACCGTCGTCGAGATCCTGCGCGTACTCGGCTCGGCTGACCCGTCCGTCGCGCTCGTCACCGCGATGACGCTGTTCACGCACGCGACTCAGGCCACGACGAAGGCCTGGCCGGGGCGGCACTACCGCCGCCTGCTCGAGGATTCCGCCGCCGGACCCGCGCTCGTCAATGCCCTGAGAGTCGAACCCGAACTCGGCACACCCTCGCGCGGCGGCCTGCCGGCGACCACGGCCAGGCGCGACCCCGAGACCGGAGACTGGCTGCTGACCGGCCACAAGATCTTCTCGACCGGCGCCGTCGGGCTGCGCTGGCTGTCCGTCTGGGCGCGCACCGAGGACGAGGAGCGCCCGCGCGTCGGCGCGTTCCTCGTGCGGGCCGAGCAGCCGGGCGAGGTGCCGGGCCTGCGGATCGAGCCGACCTGGGACCACCTCGGCCTGCGGGCCAGCCGCAGCGACGACACGATCCTGGAGGACGTGCGCGTCCCCGGCGACGCCACCTCGGGCCTGGTGGACCCGAGCAGCACCGACCCGCGCCGCGACCCCGGCCTGCTCGTCTGGAACAACCTCGGTCTGACCGCGCTCTACCTCGGCGTCGCGCAGGCCGCGCGGAACTGGCTGATCACCTTCCTGCACGAGCGCACCCCGAGCGCGCTCGGCAAGCCGCTCGCCACCGTGCCCCGCTTCCAGGCCGAGGTCGGCGAGATCGAAGCCCGGCTCGTCACGGCGGTGGACCTCGTCTCCGCCCTCGCGCTGCGCTTCGACGCCGGAGATCCCGAGGCCGCGGAACACTCGCGGGCCGCCAAGCTCATCGGCACCCGCGCCGCGATCGACGCCGTGCAGCGCGCCGTCGCCCTCGTCGGCAACAACGCCCTCACCAGGCGCAACCCGCTGGAACGGCACCTGCGCGACGTGCTCTGCTCGCGTGTGCACACCCCGCAGGACGACTCGATCCTCGCCGTCCTCGGCACCGCCGCCCTCGCCCGCTACTGATTGGAACCAGCACGATGCCCATCGAGTTCATCGGCATGATCGGCACGAAGCTCGGCTCGGAGACCATCCGCACCGCCGGACCGGTCATCGATCCCGGATACACCAAGCGCTTCGCCCGCGCGCACGAGGACGCCGGCTTCGACCGGATCCTGATCGGCTACGGCTCCGGCCATCCCGAGGGCTCGCAGGTCGCGGCCTACGCGGCGGCGCACACCGAGCGCATCAGCCTGCTGATCGCGCACCGGCCCGGCTTCGTCGCGCCGACCCTCGCCGCGCGCCAGTTCGCCACCCTCGACCAGTTCAGCGGCGGCCGGGTGGCCGTGCACACGATCACCGGCGGCAACAACGCCGAGCAGCGCCGCGACGGCGACTACCTGGAGAAGGACGAGCGCTACGAACGGACCGACGAGTACCTCGGCATCCTGCGGCAGACCTGGGAGTCCGAGGAGCCCTTCAGCCACGAGGGCACGTACTACACGTTCGAGGACCACTACGCCGAGACCAAGCCCGCGCACCGCATCCCGCTCTACTTCGGCGGCTCCTCCGAGGCCGCGTACCGGGTCGGCGGCAAGCACGCGGACACCTTCGCGCTCTGGGGCGAGCCCCTCAAGGAGACCGCCGAGCAGATCACGGCCGTGCGCGCGGCGGCCCGCGCCGCCGGGCGCACCGACCTGCCGGGCATCTCAGTGTCCTTCCGCCCGATCCTCGCCCCGACCGACGACCTGGCGTGGGCGCGCGCCGAGCGGATCCTGGCCGCGATCGACGACGGCTCCGGCTTCTTCTCCACGAAGCGCAGGGCGTGGGTCGAGTCCGGAAAGCAGCCGGAGAACGCCGGCTCCCAGCGTCTGCTCGCCGCCGCCGACAGGGCCGACCGGCACGACCGCGCGCTGTGGACCGCCACCGCCAAGGCCACCGGCGCGGGCGGCAACTCGACCGCGCTGGTCGGTTCGCCGGAGACCGTCGCGCAGGCGCTGCTCGACTACGTGGACATCGGTGTGACCACGATCCTGATCCGCGGCTACGACCCGCTCGACGACGCCGTCGACTACGGCAGGGAACTCATACCGCTGGTTCGCGAGGAGGTCGCGCGCCGCGACGCCGCCGCGGCCGCCGAGTCCGACTCCGCGCTGGTCGGAGCCGCCCGATGACCGCCTCCTTCCGCGTGGAGTCCTGGCTCCCGCCGACCCCCGGCCCGGCCGTGCGCGGCACCGTCATCCTGTTCCCCGGACGCGGTGAGCACGCGGGCGTCTACGAGCGCTTCGGCCGGCGGCTGGCCTTCGACGCGTACGCCGTGCACGCCCTCTCCGTCAGCCCCGAGGACGACCCGGCCGCCCTGCGCGACCAGGTCGCCGCGCTCACCGCCGAGGCGGTGGCCCCGGTCGTGCTCGCGGGCTCCGACACCGGCGCACTGCACGCGCTCGCGCTCGTCGCCGAAGGGAAGGTGGACGTCGAGGGCCTGCTGCTCGCCGGCACGCCGGGTGCTTCCGCCGCATCGAGCGCGTACGACGCGTTGGTCGGGTCGCCGGAGTGGGAGCAGGAACTCGCACTGCGCTCGTCGTGTCCGACGCACCGCGGACGGCTCGCCGAGGATGCGGAATTCCGGCGCGGCAGCCTGTTCGACCCCGTACCGGACCGTCTCCGCGCCTTCCTCGAGCTCGACGCGGCGGAGTACGAGTCGGTCCCGGCCACGCTCGTCCTGCACGGCGCCGCCGACCTGCTCGCCCCTCCCGCCCTCGCCCGCGCGCTCGGGGCCCGCCTGCCGCAGGCCGAACTCCTGCTCGTGGCGGGCGCGCCGCACGACGTACTCAACGACGCCACGCACCGCAGCGTCGCCGGGGCCGTCGTGCAATGGCTCGAACGACTGCGCGGCGGAGCGCCCTTCGCCCGCATTATCGATCCCGTCGTCGAACCCGTCGTCGAGACCGTCATCGAACCCGCATGACCGCTCCGCCGCCGGCAGCCCGGTTCCACTGGTTCCTGCCCACCTCCGGCGACGGCCGCGAAGTGGTCGGCTGGGTGCACTCGCGGGTCGCGACCGGCGACCCGCGAGCCGTCGGCCGCGCACCGGACTTCGACTACCTGGCCGACGTGGCACGCGCCGCCGACCGCCTCGGATTCGAGTCCGTGCTCACACCGACCGGCACGTGGTGCGAGGACGCGTGGATCACCACCTCCGCGCTCGCCTCGCTGACGACCCGGCTCAAGTTCATCGTCGCGTTCCGCCCGGACACGGTCTCGCCGACGCTCGCGGCGCAGCTGGCCGCGACGTTCCAGCGCGTGTCCGGAGGCCGGCTGCTGCTCAACGTCGTCAACGGCGGCGACGACGAGGAGCAGCGGCGCTACGGCGACTGGCTCGACCACGACCGGCGTTACGCGCGCACCGACGAGTTCCTACGGATACTGAGAGGCGCCTGGTCCGGCACGCCCTTCGACTTCAAGGGAGATCACTACCATGTGGCCGGGGCCACGGTCGGCCGCGCGCCCGAGCCGGAGCCGCTGATCTTCCTCGGCGGCGCCTCGGACGCGGCGGCCGAGGTCTCGGCTCAGCACGCCGACGTGCACCTGATCTGGGGCGAGGCTCCGGACGGCGTCGCCCAGCAGATGGAGAAGGTCCGCAAGCACGCCGCGTCCGACTCAGGACCCGCATTCGGCGTGCGCTTCCACGTGATCACTCGGCCCACGCCCGAGCAGGCGTGGGCCGAGGCGGACCGGCTGCTCGAGGCCATGGACCCGCACGCGATCGCCGTCGCCCAGGAGCGCTTCCGCAAGTCGGTCTCCGTCGGACAGCGCCGGATGGCCGCGCTGCACGGCGGCAGCAAGGACGCGCTGACGATCCATCCCAACGTCTGGGCCGGATTCGGGCTGCTGCGGCGGCACGCCGGCACCGCGCTCGTCGGAAGCCACGAGCAGGTCGCCGAGCGGATCGAGGAGTACCGCGCCCTCGGCATCGAGCACTTCATCCTCTCCGGCCAACCGCACCTGGAAGAGGCGTACCGCGTCGCCGAGAACGTCCTGCCCCTGCTCTGACGGATTTCTCGACTTCATAGAAATATATGGTCTATACCATATATTGCTCGCGGCTGGATCCTATTCATTTCCGAATCGCGTCATGTCCGGAATTCGCCAGCGTGCCGCCGCGCGACGCTGTTGACACCGTCCTGAGCGGCAGCGTATTTTCCGAACCGCCGGACTATTCGTTTTCTTATACCCACCCACCGCGCCCGGCCGCGTCGCCGCAGGGTGCCCATTTACGCATTTCGTACCCTGCTTCCGCCTCTTTTGGAGCGCAGAGTGAAGAGTTTTCCCCGGGACCGGTATGGGCTGCGCCTGAGCACGACACCCGAGGCGGCCGAGGCCTTTCGCGTTGGTATGGAACGTGTCCTGCTCCTGAGGGAGGGCGCGACGACGGAGTTCGCGCGCGCGGTCACCGTCGACCCCGGCTTCGCGCTCGGGCACGCCGCCCTCGCCCTGCTCGGCACGGAGTGGGGCGCCGCCGTGGACGTTCCCGCCGCGTTGGCCGCCGCGCGGGCCGGTGCACGCGGGATCGACGAGCGTGAGCGCAGCTTCGTGGCCGCGGTGGCCGCCCGGGCCGGCGATCCGCTCGGCGCGGATCAGGACTCTGCCGGAGCGCGGGCGCTGCTGCGACACATCGCGGACTATCCGCTCGACGCCCTGGCCGTGAGTGCCGCGGTCCCGACCGTGGCGTTCGGCGGCATCACCTCAGGCCGTCAGACGTGGGAGCTCGTCGAAGGACTCGGCTCGTCGTACGGCGGTGACTGGTGGTACTCCGGCGAACTGGCGTTCGTCCGGCAGGAGCAAGGACGCTGGGATGAAGCCGAGGAACTCGCCGTGCGCTCGTTGGGCGAGCAGCCGGCCTCCGGGCACGCGGTACACGCGCGGACCCACGTGTTCTACGAAACCGGTCGGCACGATGCCGGGTTGCGCTGGTTGGACGGGTGGATCGCCGAGCATGGGCCGCGCGCGAACAGCGGCGCCCACTTCAGTTGGCATGCGGCGATCCACGAACTGGCGCTGGACGATTCGAACGCGGTGCGGCGCAGGTACGAGTGCCAGCTCGCGCCGCCGCTGGTGACCGGGACGCGGGCACTGGTCGATTCGGGATCCCTGCTGTGGCGATGTCGGATGGTGTCCCGCTGGCGTGGCCCGGTGCCCGCCACGGAACTGATGAACGCGGCGCTCGCGGAGTGGATGTCCGCGCCGCCGAGCCCGTTCGCGGCCCTGCACGGCGCGATCGCGCTGGCGTTGGCGGGAGATTCGGCCGGCCTCGCGGCCCTGCGCCGGTGGGCCGGCCGACACGCGCGGCAGGTCTTCCAGGAGGTCGTGGCGCCACTGTGCGGAGGTCTTTGCGCGGTGTCGGAGGAGCGTTGGGATGACGCGGTCGGCCTGCTGTCCCTGCTGCTGCCGCGGCTCGGCGAGCTGCAGTGCAGCGTCGCCCAGGCCGAGGTGATCGAGGAGACCGCCGTCTACGCCATGATCCGGGCCGGCCAGACGGCCCGGGCCGCGCGAACGATCTCCGCGCGGCTCGACCGGCG
>NZ_DASZKT010000175.1:0-1530 GCF_035552695.1 Actinospica sp. | reverse complement strand
TTCTCCGCCCACGAGCTTTGCAGCGGCTCGTCCTGGCTGAATTCCGTCACCCTCCCCATCACCAGCTCTTACCACCCGACCGCCGCCGGCCAGAAAGACGGCTACCTCCCCGCCTTCACCACCGCGGCCGCATAGGCCGGCTAGTAAGTCGAGGAATCTCACCGCACCCCGCAAAGGCCGGCCAGTAACCCGAGAAATCTCACCGCACACCCAATGCGGATTGTCTTAGGCGCCTCTCGCCGCCGCGCCCGCCCCGCGTGTGCCCGTTTCGTCCGGATTGTCCCTACGGCACCGCGGCCCAGCCCATGATCGTGGTAATTCCGCAGCGTATTATCTGCGGAATTTCCACAAAAAGCGAAATCGTGAGCGATCGCGCGGCACCCGCGCGCGAGCGCCGCGTACCAGCCCGCGCACGGCCCTCACGGTCACCACGCACCACTAAGACGCCCAGCCGCCTCCCACCAGGCTCGGAAGAAAGGAATCGTGTCACGCGCGTGCACCGCGCGGAAAAGCATTCCGTGGCTCAGCCATCGGTCAGCCTGCGGCACAGGCTCTTCGTTCGCTCATGTAGTGACGCGCCTTCGCCGGGTCAGGCGCGCCGTCGAGGAACACGTGGCTGATCATGACGGTGGTGTCGAGCCCGTAAACCGCCTGTCGCGGGGTCAGCGGGGTCGGCGGGGTCGGCGGGGTGGAGCTGCCTGGGTCTCCATAGCCGGCGAGCGCGGCCGGAGTGAGGCTGCCGATATCAGGGAACCCCACGCCAAGCTCGGTGACCGCCGCGAGGTTCTTCAGCCGGTCGCCGATCCGCTCGGCGAGGACCTGGTCGGCGCCATCGCGGGATTCCATGCAGACCAGGTCGAACGGCGGTGCGGGGATCTCGTGAATGGCCCGGATGAGCCTGCCGAACTCCCGATCGGGAAGCTCACTGTCATCGGACTCGACGTACTGCGCGATGGTGAAGTCGACGCCCGTGCCGGAGGTGTGCGCTGCGAACACCTCCGGCACGGGCAGGCCGTGCGCCCGCCGGTGCCTGCTCAGCTCGAAGTCCTGCCGCAACTGCAGGCGCGTGTCGAGCTGGGTCTCGCGGCCGTTGTTCAACCAGCGGGCATGCGGCACCCGGACCGCGACGGGTCCGAGCGACGCGGACTCGCCGCGGTAGACGCGTGCGTCAAGGCCGTGACCGATCTCCCGCAGCCCGGTGATCTCCAGGTGACCATACGAGTCGCGCAGGGTCAGCGAAAGCCGCTCCACAGCCTCCGACCATAGCGAACTGAAGGCCGCGAGGACGGTCAGCAAACCTACCGGCTCCACTGCCTGCGAAGGTGCGGGACGAGGTCGCCAGGGCGCTCTTCCGGGAAGAAGAGCTTCGCGCCGTCGACCTCGATGACTTCGCGCGCCCCGGGGATCAGGTCCCGCAGGTAGTACGCCCACTTGACGCCGAACGTAGGGTCGCCGGTACCCCACACAAGCAGCGTTGGCACGTCAAGGGCGCGCAGCGGCTCGCTGACGGCGTCCATCTCGGCCGGCACC
>NZ_DASZKT010000174.1:0-2525 GCF_035552695.1 Actinospica sp. | reverse complement strand
GCGGTCGCGGCCAGCACCGCGGTCGCGATCGCGATGCCCTTGGTGATCGCCTTGGTGGTGTTGCCGATCGCGTCCAGCGTGGTCAGCGCCTGCGCCGCGTCGCCCTCGACGTCGCCGGACATCTCCGCGATGCCCTGCGCGTTGTCGGTGACCGGGCCGAAGGAGTCCATCGAGACGATCACGCCGACCGTGGTCAGCAGGCCGATGCCGGCCAGCGCCACCGCGAACAGCGCGATGGTGGCGTTGCCCGTGGCGAGCAGGTAGGAGCCGAATACCGCGGCGGCGATCAGCAAGGCGGAGTACACGGCGGACTCCATGCCGATCGACACACCGGACAAGATGACGGTGGCCGCCCCGGTTTCCGAGCTTTCGCCGATGTCGCGGACCGGCCGCCGGTTGGTCTCGGTGAAGTAGCCGGTCAGCAGCTGGATGGCGCTGGCCAGCACGATGCCGATCAGGATCGCGCCGAACGCGATCCACCGCGGGCTGCCGTTGAAGGCCGAGATGGACGCGTCGGTGACGCCCTTGAAGCTGCTGAAGTGCGACGGCAGGAAGGTGAAGCAGGCGATGGCCACGCCGACGACCGACATGAGCGCGGAGATGAAGAAGCCGCGGTTGATCGCGGTCATCCCGCTGCGGTCACCGGCCCGCGGCGCGACCGAGAAGATGCCGATGATCGCGGTGAGGATCCCGATGGCCGGGATGATCAGCGGGAAGATCAGGCCGTCGTTGCCGAACGCGCTCTTGCCCAGGATCAGCGCGGCGACCAGCATGACCGAGTAGGACTCGAACAGGTCCGCGGCCATGCCGGCGCAGTCACCCACGTTGTCGCCCACGTTGTCCGCGATCGTGGCGGCGTTGCGCGGGTCGTCCTCGGGGATGCCCTGCTCGACCTTGCCGACCAGGTCCGCGCCCACGTCGGCGGCCTTGGTGTAAATGCCGCCGCCGACCCGCATGAACATGGCCAGCAGGGCCGCGCCGAAGCCGAAGCCCTCCAGTACCTCCGGCGCGTTCGCCTTGTAGATCAGCACCACGACCGCCGCGCCGAACAGGCCCAGGCCGACCGTGAACATGCCGGCCACGCCGCCGGTCCGGAACGCGATCCGGAACGCGGTCCGCTCGCCGCCCTCACGCGCGGCGGCCGCCACCCGGACGTTGCCGCGGACGGTCAGCGACATGCCGGTGAACCCGGTCAGGGCCGAGAACAGCGCCCCGACCAGGAAGAAGATGCTTCGGCCCCAGAGCACCTCCGCGCCACCGGTGACGGGCAGCAGGAGCAGCACGAAGAAGATGATGACGACGAACACGCCGAGGGTCCGGAACTGGCGGCGCAGGTAGGCCGCCGCACCCTCCTGGACCGCTCGGGCGATGTCCTGCATCCGCTGGGTGCCCTGGCTGGCCGCGAGCACCTCCCGGACCAGCACGCCGGCCACGGCGAGCGCGAGCAGCCCGACGACGGCCACGATGACAACCCAGGTCAGGTTGGAGCCGCTGACGCTGACGGAGTTGGCCGCCAGCGCAGAGACATGCCGGAACATTCGACCTCCTGGAACGCCGAACGGAAGAGGTGCCGATCGGCAAAGACGAGTGGCCGGGAGTCTACGCACGCATACGCGCAACTACGAACACCGGGCCGTTCCTAACAAATCTGTAATCCTACCGTGATGTTCGCGAGAAGCCGGCGTGACCTAGGCCCCAGGGGGCAGCGGGCCGAGCCGGCGCAAGGCGCGAGGGTTCGTCCTAACCGGATCAGGCGGATGAGGGCGGGGTCAGGAGGCGGCGGCCGCAGACGGCCAGCTCATCCGGACGCTCACGCCGGAACTCGTCGACAGGACGCGCACGTCCTCGGCCAGGCCGGAGATCACGGCCAGCCCGAACCCGGCGGGGAAGGCCGACCCCCCGTCGTGGCCGATGGCCTCGTAGCCGATGCCGCCGTCGGTGGCGGGGGCGGTGGCGGGGGCGGGCGCGGTCGGAGCGTGGTCGCTCACCGTCACCACGAACCGCTGGTCCTGGTCGGTCATTTCGATCCGGACCGGCTCGGCCGGGCAGTGCCGGCGGTGAGCCTCGACCGCGCGCGAGCACGCTTCACCGACCGCCAGGCGGACCTCATCGAGCAGCGATTCGTCCACGCCGCTGCGCCGCGCCACCGCGGTGGCGACCAGCCGCGCGGTACGAACGTGCGCGGGCAGCGGCGTGAACGTGACTTCGACGGTGGCCATCTCCGATGCGTTCTTCGGGTTCGGCCGGCGTTACTTCTCGGACTTCTTGGCCGCGATGGCCAGGTCCACCGTTTCGTGGATGCCGAACACCTTCGTCAGCCCCGTGATCCGGAAGATCTTGAGTATCCGCTCCTGCGTGCACACGAGGTCCAGGGAGCCGTCGTGGGCACGCACCCGCTTCAGCCCGCCGACCAGCACGCCGAGACCGGTGGAGTCGAGGAACTCGACCTTCTCCATGTTGACGACGAGCTGGTAGTTGTTCTTGTTGACCAGATCGATGAGCAGCTCACGGAGCCGCGGCGCCGT
>NZ_DASZKT010000173.1:0-13039 GCF_035552695.1 Actinospica sp. | reverse complement strand
CCGTGTGGGCGATCCTGAAGAAGGCCAGGATCGACCCCGCGCCGCGACGCACCGGCCCAGCCCAGCCCGGCCCGGCCCGGGCGAGCTTCCCGCGCTCCCAGGCCGAGGCGACCCTGGCCACCGACTTGTTCACCGTGGCCCTGCTCGACAGCACCACCACCCGGCGCATCCACGTCCTGGGCGCCCCCGCGCACCCCACCGCGGAGCGGACCACGCAGATGGCCCGCAATGCATTGATGGACCTCGCCGAGCATACCGACAGGTCCACCTTCCTCATCCGCGACCACGGCCCGCAGTTCACCGCCGCCTTCGACGCCGTGCTCCACGCCGCCGACATCCGTATCGTCACCACCGGCATCCAGGCCCCGGCCATGAACGCGATCCAGGAACGCCGGCACCGCACCGTCCGCACCGCTCGACCGCACCCTGATATGGAACCTCACCCGACCGCACCGAGTCCTGGACGAATACGAATCCTTCTACAACGAGCACCATCACCGGACTCGACCACGTCCGAGTCACTCGCCACGACCGAATCGGCGGCATCCCTCACGAATACCACCCCGCCGCCTGACCAGCACGGATAGACTTCTCGGCGCCTCTCCGCCGAACGCGCAAGGCCGGGCGGCACAGCCGAAACCGTCACCGTCAACCGCTGAGCAGGGTCGGGAACGAGAGCTGCCTGGCGGTCCAAGCGGAGCCGCCGGGCAAGGGCAGAATGGGGCTTTGGCATAGTTCAGCCGCGAGGCCGAGGGCCCGGGGCGGGGTGGCGAAGGCGCGTCTGCGTGAGGTTTTCGTAAAGCAGACGTCATATTTTCGCCTGCGTCCTTGCGGGCGGCTCTGGGCCCCGGTTTGTTGGAAAGCGCTATCCACAGGCGCCGACCTGTGCGGCGACTGTGTACTACCACCTCGCGACAGGACGGATGTGCAGATGCGCGCACTGAGCAACGTAAGCAGGCCGAAGCACTCGCACGGCGGTTCCGCCGGCACCACTGGCGTCAACCGCAAGCGCGGCGCGATATTCCTCGGCACGCTAGCGCTCACCGCCACGATGTCCGTGACGCTGTTCGACGCGAACCCGGCCTTCGCGGCTGTGACGCCTGGCGGGATGGTGTCGGACGACTGGTCTTTCTCCGGCGCACCCTCCGCCGGATTGACCAAGCTCGCCTTCCCTATCACCGTCACCAGCCAGCCCGACGCCTCTAGCTACTACTGGGCGCAGCAGTTCTACTTCAAGAACCTCAGCCAAGGCGCCTACATCGGGCTCCAGCCGCGCTCCGGAGGCGGCGAAGCGATTTTCAGCGTTTTCGGCAGCGGCACCTCGAGCTCGAACTCGCACTGCAGTACGGGCGCCGACGGCGGGTCGGGCACCAGCTGCGCCATCAGCTACCCGTACCGCGTGGGCGCCGAGTACGAGCTGGAGGTCATCGAGTCGGGGACGAATTCCTTCACCGGCTCCGTGGTCGACGACTCCACCGGGGCCCGGACCACGATCGGCAGCTGGAGCGTAGCGGGAGCCGGGAACCTCAAGCCCAGCGGCGTCGGCTTCCAGGAGTACTACGACTCCGTCTCCTCGTGCAGCGCCATCCCCTACGGCCAAGCGCACTTCTCCCGCCCGTTCACCAACACCGGCGACGGCACCGGCGCGGTCACCAGCGGATCAACCTACGGCCACTGCGCGTCGCAGGGCAGCTACACACTTGACGGCAACGGCGGCATCACCATGACCGGAAAGTAGGAGGGCCAAGGCCGACACCGGCGCATTGTTCAGTAAGCCCCTGTGCCATGCCGGAACTCACGTATCGGCTGCGATCTGTGCCACCGCCTGGTCACGCGCGCGGCGGTGCTGGGCTGGCATCGACGGCTGGTGTCGAAGAAGTGGACCTACCCGAACCGTCCCGGCAGGCCGCCGGTGACCGAGGAGATGCGGGCTCTGATGCTGCGACTTGCCGCCGAAAATCGCGGATGGGGTTACGTCTGGATCCAGGGCGTACTGCTCGGTGTGGGCTACCGGGGTGGGGTTGGCACGGTCCGCCGGATCCTCGCCGCGACCCGGCGCCGGACCCCCGCCGCGGGTGCGCGGGCCCGTCCTGGAAGACGTTTCTGCGTGCCCGGTCCGAGGGCTTGTTGGCTACGGACTTCTTCCACAGCGACACGATCAACCTGCGCAGGCTGTATGTCCTGTTCGTGGTGGAGGTGCGTACCCGGCATGTGCACATCCTCGGGGTCACCGCGAACCCGGACGGTGCCTGGATGACGCGGGTCGCCGGCAACTTGATGGCCGACCTCGGCGAGCGCGCCGGCGCGTTCACGGGCCTGATCCGGGATCGCGGTGGCCAGTTCACCGAGAGCTTCGATGCCCTGTTCGCCTCCGAGGACGTCCAGGTCAAGAGGAGCCCGTCGAGGCTTCCCGCAGCGGACGGCTACGGCGAGCGGTTTGTGCGCTCGGTCCGCGCGGAGTGCACCGATCGGATGCTGATCTACAACGAGCAGCATGCGGCCAAGGTCCTGGCCGAGTACGCAGAACACTTCAACACCCATCGGCCTCACCAAGGCCGCCGCCGCGGCAACCGGCCGCCCGACCATGACGAGGCTGTCGTGATCTCGCTCGACGCCGCGATCCGCAGGCGCCAGCGCCTCGGCGGCATCATCAACGAGTATCAGAGAGCTGCCTGACACGCCCGGTAAACCATCAGATCAAAGGCGGTTACCGGTTTGGCATAGTGCAGGCGGTGACCAGCGGTTTCGGCCGCTCGCGCTGGGCTCAGAATGCATGCCGCGGCGGTCGGCGGCGAGTTGTCAGCTGACTCGCCGCACCCGGTAGTAATGCATGACAACGGCCACATAGGCCGAAGGCGTGTCGAGCCCACAATCGTGTCGACTTCATCTGCGTACTCTCGTGGTGTCCGCCACCACACTGGAGGGCCGCCTGGATGGCCCGGCTCCGCTAAGGGCCGGGCCACCCAGGGGCGGTGGATGGTTACTTTCAGGTGCCGGTGGACCAGAGGGCGGTTCCGGTCGCGCTGTAGATCACGACGTTGCCGTCGTTCTGAACTTCAAGGTATGCACCGCTGTTGCCGCTGGTCTTGCTGGACCACACGGCCGTGCCCGAGCTGTTGTAGAGGACGAAGTTGCCGTCGCTCTGCATGACAGCCCGGGTGGCCGCGGTGCCAGCGGTGCCCGAGGACCACAGTGCGGTGCTGCCCTGGTAGAGCACGAGGTTGCCGTCGCCCTGCATGTTCAGGCCGTAGCCGCCGTTAGCGGAGTCGAGCGCCTGGCCGGTGGTCAGTTGCTGGTTCGCGGTCAGGGTGCCGTTCGGGGGTGGGGTTGAAGTGCCGCCGCAACTGGAGGGTGCGGGGGTGCCTGCGGGTATGGCTCCGGATACGACCTGCCACTTGGTCAGCGAGGCCGCTGACAGGGCGGCCGCGGCGCACAGGCCGCCGGAGACCGCCGCCTGCGGGATGACGGTGCCGCTGGCGTTGACCAGGTGGTAGCTGCCCGAGGCCAGCCCGAGCCCGGTCGGGTTGATGGTGATCGGGTCGTTGTAGGCGGTGCTGGCGTTGATGTCGGCGAGCGTGAGCTGTGCGCTGGTCTTCGAGGAGGAGACGACCGGGACGACCTGCACGATGCCGCTGTTGGACAGTGTCGCGTACGCGGTGGCGTGCTGGGAGACCTGCGAGGAGGAGGTCAGCAGGGTTCCCCCGCCGTTCTTGTAGGACGTCAGGTTCGCATCGACGCCGTTGAGCGGCAGGACCGCCTTGAACGAGGAGAGTTTGATCGCGCCGTTGTTCACCTCCTGGCTGGTCACGATGTCCAGCCCGGACTGGAAGCCGTTCCAGATGCTGGCCGCTGAGGTTTGCACGCTGCTCAGGCTGCCGCCGCTGGTGTTGCCGTATCCCTGGGAGACGTCCATGTACAGGGCGACCGGCTGCTGCGGATACGACCCCGAAATCGTCTTGAGAGTCGGCAGCCAACTTATGTAGATGGGGAAGCCGACGACGTCCTTCTCGCTGCCGTCGTGCATGAAGAAGTCCTCACCGCCCGCTTGGGGGAACGTCATGCCGTAGCTGTCGAGCCACTGCACGGCGTACGCGGCGAGGTCCGAGTTCGAATTCGGAGCGGTCCACTCCTCGGCCACCTTCACGCCGTATGCGCGGCCCAGGCTCGTCAATGCCAGGGTCATGCCCGTGTTGCTGGCCGAGTCCGCGATGAAGGAGACGTTGTACTGCTTGGCCAGTTTGAAGAACGTGTCCGGGTTGTTGGCGTAGTTCGTCGCGTTGCCGTAGCCGCCGCCGTAGTAGTAATAGAGCGGCGTGCTCGCGGTGATGGCGCGCACGTCGGCGGTCAGCTGCCCGTAGGTCTGCTGGACGCTCCAGGCCCGGAACGCCTGGAACACGCCGAACAGCGACGCGCCGGAAGCCTCCGCGGGCACCTGGCTGAAGGACGAGTACGAGGTGCCCTCATCCGTGTTGAAAGTCGCGATCGTGCCGTAGGTGTCGGGCAGGTAGACGTTGCGGAACTCGGTGATGTCGTCGGTGGTGTAGCCGCCGCCCGAGCCGTTGAGATCCCATTGGGCGTCGAGGTAGCCGTAGTCCAGGATCGAACCGCCGTAGCCGGCCGGCTGGGCGATCGAGTTCTTGACGGTGTCCTCGACGTAGGTGAAGTACTCGGACTGCTCGGTGGAATTCCACCAGTCCGGCGCCGAGCCGGCCGTGCCGGTGCTGCTCTTCTCGAAGTCCTTGATCCAGGGGGCTGGGCTGCCGCCCCACCCGGACGACCAGAAGATCGGGACCAGCTGGATGCCGGCGGCCGCGGCGTTGGCCAAGTCCTGGTCCCAGATGGTGAAGCTGAAGGTGCCTGCCGCGGGTTCGATGGTGCCCCAGGGCATGTCCAGCTCGGCGGTGGTCAACCCGTCAGCCTTCAGGCCGGCGAAGTAGGACTCCGACCAGGCGGCGCCGTTGCTGTCGAATTGGAGCTGAGTGGACCAGAGCGGGGTCGTCGATGCGGCCGGCGTCGCGGCGCCCGCGCTGACGAAGGGGGCCGCGACCACGGCGGCGACCACGACCAGGACCCCGGCGATCGCGGCCGGGATCGGAATCGGGTACTTCCGCGGACGGCGCCCGCCCGGGGACGGGTCGGGACCCGGCGCGGACTGCTGCGCGTGGGCCCGTCCCGATCTTTTCCTGAATATCATCGCGTTCCGTCTTTCATGAAAGACCGTTATGCACCGCGGTACCGCGTGTGCCGACCTGAGAGGCATGGGAGAAGTCGCTGAAAGTGTTCTAGCGTATCTTCGCACCCGCGGTCGAGAGAATCGGCGGGTTCCGGGAATGATTTTTTCGGCGCACTGGAAACCATGGGATCAATCGGACAGGAAATCGCGAGTTGGTTAGTACATTTCATAATGGAAGGTAAAGACTTGTTCAAGGATTTCTGTGCGCCTTGAGACGCCGCGGACCCTCGACCGCAGGTACCCTGGCCTGGGTTGACTCGTGCCCGGAGCGGCGCGGATCAACCCTCCGGCAATATGGGATGGTGAACCGCGCACGACGGAAGAATCTGGAGCAGACACGGTTTTGAACACACTCTAGAGTCAGCACGTTTTTCGACACCGCTTTGGCATCTGTGCAGGTTGAGACGCTTGTGCTGTGGATTCAGGTCCAAGATATCGTGCCGGGAGTGCGGCCCGATTCGGCAACGCGGAGAAGTGAAGTTGTCACGTGGTTTCCCGCACCCCTTGGTGCAATGGGGCCGGAGGTAATCGAGTCGTGACGTCGCGTGTGATCCGTTGAATACCTCACCGCGGTCGCTTGATCACGTCTGGCGATGTGTCTGGATGGTGGTTCTGGGCTGGTCGGGCCGGGTGTGTGCTGCGGTCGAGTGATGCCGCGGGGCGAATCCATGGTCGTTGCCGTTCCGGGACGGGATCCTGATCTCCCTGGTGGTTGGCGTGCGGGAGGCTGTGGATCCGTGGCCGCCCGGAGACGCCGGTATGTTCTTGATGTCTCGATGAAACTCGTCTCATCCGGTGGCGCGGGGCTGTGGTGGGGACTGCCGCTACGAGCGCGTGGATCACGTTTCGCGCCTCGTACGGCCCTGCGGGGGGCACAGTAGCTGTTGCTCGCTGCGCCGGCCTCGTTGCCGAGCGTGTGATCTGCGTTGTCATGGATTCGACGTCTGATTACCGGCGTGGCGCGTTCTACCTGCTGGAGGATGCCATTGGGGAAGTCATGCTGGTCAACCCGGCGCACGCCGGGAACGTGCCGGGCCGCAAGACGGACGCGCTCGATGCGGCGTGGTGTGCGAACCGGCCGAGCACGGGCTACTGCGGGCCCCGTTCGTGCCTGTGGGGTTCAGAAAATGTCGATCGGGCGTGACGAGCGCCTTCGCCGCCGGGGTCAGGCTGCTGGCCCGTACTCGTTGATCAGCCCTCCAAGCACGGGTTTGCGCGCCCACCGGATCCCACCGGCGATGTGTCGGTGGAGCGGTTTTCAGCCGGTTGAGCAGGCTCCGTGCGGTCGAGCCGTGGCGCCTTCTCGTCGTCTGTTCTGGGACGGGATGCCGACGTCCTCGTCGACTGGCTCGCGGGGCCGTGGATCCGTACCCGCCCGGTGACGTCGGTATGTCTTCGATGTCTCGATCAAGCTCGTAGCTCCGCGCGCTTGCCGACGATTTCGGCCACGGGGTTGACACGGCAATGTGGTCTAGTCCACCTTGGTATCGCCATCCCGGCGCGGATGAGGGTCCGTATTCAGCAGTCGACGCCGGGACGGACGAGCCTGGTCAACAGTGGTGTCGGCCGGGTGGATTCACCTGCAGTGACTATACGTAGTCTTGCATACTCTCTGGTGTGACCGGTCCTGGGCGCATTTCGCGAGGCGCCGATTTTCCTTTCGTCCTGCTTTTGGGTCGCACCACCGCATCCCGAGGCACCGAACTGCGAGGGACACCTCCCGCATGCCCGCACACTCCGACCAGTACCTGCACCGCGCCTCCGGCGACATCCCCTATTTCAGCGCCGACGGCGACACCTATCTCACCCAGTTCCCGTTGCGCGATCTGGCCAAGTCCTTGCCGCTGCGCGTACTCACGCCCGAGGACTTCACGTTCTGGCAGACCTACGGCTACATCGTGGTGCCCGAGGCGATCACCTCCGCCGCGGCCACTGCGTTGCTGGAGTTCGCCTGGGACTTCCAGCGCCTCGACCCGCACGACCAGGAGTCCTGGTACGCCGAGCGCCCCTACCGCTCCGACCTGGACCGTGAGCTGCACATCTACGGGTTCGTGGAGGCCTACCACCACCAGCTGATGTGGAACAGCCGCCAGACGCAGCGGGTGTACGACGCCTTCGTCGACGTCTGGGACTGCGCGGAGCTGTGGGTCACCCTGGACCGGCTCAACCTCAACCCGCCGAACGTGCGCAACCGCGACAGGAAGCTGATCGCGCCCACCGACTCCGGGTTCGACATCGAGTTGCACTGGGACGTGGACTCCACCCGGAGCGTGCCGCAGCAGCGGGTGCAGGGCATCATCGCGCTCAATGACACCGAGCACGAGCTCGGCGGCTTCCAGTGCGCGCCGGAGCTGTTCCGCAACTTCGACCGGTGGCGCCTGGACCAGCCCGCGGACCGCGACCCGATACGCCCGGCCGTGTCCTGGGACGAGTTCCCGGTGGTGCGCCCGCAGCTGCATGCCGGCGACCTGCTGATCTGGAACGGCATGCTGGCGCACGGCGTCGCGGGCAACTCCTCGGAGAAGGGCGTGCGCTCGGTCCAGTACCTGTCGATGATGCCCGCGCTGGAGACGCATCTGGAGCTCACGCGCTCGCGGGTGGACTCCTGGAGCACGCTGAGCACGCCGGAGTGGAACGGGACGCTGCTCGGTGACGCGTACGTGCACGAGTCGCTGCGGTACGGGACGGCCGAGCTGACCGAGCTCGGCGAGAAGCTGCTGGGCCTGCGCTCCTGGCACAGCGTGGCGACGCCGGGCGAGGAGCGGGCGGCGTGAGGACGCGGATCTGCCTGGCCCTGCCGACGAACCGGTCCTGCACCGACGCGATCGCGGCGCTGCACGCGGAGGCCGCGTACGGCGCGGCGCACTTCGAGGTCGAAGTCCATGTCCTGATCCTGGATTCCTCCGATGCGCACACGCACGCCGCGCATCGCGCCGTGGTGGACACGCTCGTGCCGGTGCCACACGTCGCCGTGCACCTGCTCGACGAGACCGCGCAGCGCGTCTTCCTGAAGCGCGCGATTCAGGACTCAGGGCTCGATAACCCGGAGAAACTGCTCGGCCTGATGCTGCCCGAGGGCGTGTCCTACGGCGCCTGCACCAACCGGGCTTTTCTGATCGCGGCCGCGCTCGGCTGCGAATCCGTGCACCGCCGCGACTCGGACAGCGCGTATCAGACCGTGCACGGTCGCCCCGTCTTCCCGATTCACCACGAGCTCGTCGGCATCGGCCGCCGCGCGGGTGACGTGGTCGGCGCCGTCACCGAGGGCACGCTGGATCCGGCGCAGGCGGAACGGACGGTAGTGATCGCGGGCGCTTCGTTCGTCGGCGAACCGTCCGTGGACATCGGGGAGATCGAGCGGCGTGACAACGATGTCTACCACGAGGTCGTCAGCCTCTGGGCGCCTATGGACTGGACCGAGGAGCGCAAGCGCGAACTGGTGAGCGAATCGTTCCGCGGCGCCGGGCTTGAGCCTTTCGCGCACGACCACTCGGTACTCGGCCGCGTCGACCCGATGCGGATCGACATGTGCAACATCGCCTTCCACCGCGAGGCCTTTGAGCGCGTGCCGCTGCTCCCGGCGCTCGACACCATCGGCAGTGACTACTTCCTCATGCACGCCGTCTACGACGCACAACTGCCAGGCGTGCTGCACAACCGCCACATAGTCAACTACTACACGGAAGAACGCCGCACCGACGCGGGATTCGCCGCCTACCAGCTGCGCTTCACCAAGTTCTTCCTCTCCATGCTCTACCTCAACTTCATCTACGAGCGGATGGGCGAGGCGGGCGAGGCGCTCCTGGACGCCGAGGGACGGCTGCGCTCCGAGGCGATCGTTGACCTGGCGCGGGAGAGCGCCCGGCTCGACACGGTGGAGAACAGTTGGCGGCTCGAGACGATCGACCGCTGCTACCGGAAGCTCGGCGGGCGCTACGCCGCGTTCGCCGACTCCATCGCGCTGCGCCATGCGGAGCTGATCGACCGGGCGCGCGCGGACATCGAGGAGTTCGCAATGCTGACAGAGGCCTGGCGGCCGCTGCTGCGCGCGGCACGGGATGGCGTCTCGTGATCCTCAACTCCGGGCTGCGCGACGCGCTGGCCGCGGCCGACGGCGACCGCATCGTGTACGACCTCGCGGGCATCGAAGAATGCTACGACCACCTGCGCGAGCAACTGCCGGGCGTGGCCGTGCGCTTCGCGGTCAAGGCCTGCCCGCTCGACGAGGTGATCGGCGCGCTCGCCGCCCGCGGCGCCGGCTGCGACGCGGCAAGCCCGAACGAGATCGCGCAGGCGCTGCGCATCGGCGTGCCGGCGGACCGGATCCACTACGGCAACACCAGCAAGTCCGATCGGAACATCGCCGACGCGTACGCGCTGGGCGTGCGCGACTTCGCGACCGACAGCGTGCAGGACGTGGCCGCGATCGCCGAGCACGCGCGCGGTGCGCGGGTGTTCTGTCGCGTGGCCACCACCGGCGACGGCGCACTCTGGGGGCTGAGCCGGAAGTTCGGCTGCTCGCCCGCGGACGCGGTGACGGTGCTGGAGACGGCGCGCGACGGTGGCCTGGTCCCGGCCGGGCTCTCGGTGCATGTGGGCTCGCAGCAGATGCGGCCCGGCGCCTGGCGCGCCGCGTTCGAGGACCTGGCGGGCGTGATCAGCATCCTGCGAACCCGCGGGCTCTCGCTGCGGTACGTCAACCTTGGCGGCGGCCTGCCCGCGCTCGGCTACCTCGACCGGCACGGCCAGCCGCTGGAACCGCCGCTGGACAAGATCTTCGCGACCATCCGCGACGGCATGCAGCACCTGTCAGAGCTCAGTGAAAGCCCACTGGACTTCGTCGCCGAGCCCGGCCGCTACCTCATCGCCGACCACGGCGCGATCCGCGCGCACGTGCAGCGGCTCTCTTCACGTGAACTGCTCAACGGCGAGCGGCAGCACTGGCTCTTCCTGAGCGTAGGCAAATTCAACGGGCTCTACGAGATGGACGAGCTGCAGTACCGGCTCGTCTTCCCGACGCACGAGGGGGCGGCCACCGTCCCTGCCGTCGTGGCCGGCCCGACCTGCGACAGCGACGACGCGTTCGCGCACGACGGCGGCCTTGTCGAGGTCCCGGCGGCGCTCGCCTCCGGCGACCCGGTGTGGATCCCGTCCTGCGGCGCGTACGCCACGAGCTACACGACGCAGGGCTTCAACGGGATCGATCCGCTGCCGCAGCAGTGGGTGCGCGGGCCGCGGGTGCGCGCGATCACCGAGGCGGACTGGGACGCGATCGCAGAGATCGAGCACGCGGCTTACGCCCCGCTCGGCCTGTCCGAGGGACGCGATGCGCTGCGCTCCTGGGCGGCCCTGTCGCCGGACACCTGCTTCGTGCTCGAACTCGACCAGCGCGTTGCAGGGTACGTGCTCGCCCTGCCGTACCCGGCGGGCCACGCACCGCGCCTCGGCCAACCCGAGGACACGGACACGGCGGACGTCGCGGACGCCGCCGGGTTCTCCGGCAACCTGCACTTGCACGACCTGGTGCTCGCCGCGGACGTGCGCGGGCGCGGCCTGTCCAGGCCGCTGCTGCGCCACCTCGAGGCGGCCGCGGCCGTGCGCATGTTCGAAGAGGTCTGCCTCGTCTCGGTCGGCAGCAGCGCGGGTTTCTGGGCCGCGGCCGGATACCGGGAGCGGCGCGAGGTGGCGGTGGCCGAGGCGTACGGACCGCAGGCCGTGTACATGTCGAAACCATTGGAGGTTGATCAGCTTGCCACGTATCCAGGATGAATTCCGTCGTGCCCAGGTCGCCATCGGAGCCCTGTTCCTGCTGCTCGGGTTCCAGTACGCCACCTGGGTGTCACGGCTGCCCGCGATCAAGGCGCGGCTCGGTCTGTCCGACTCCGAGGTGGGTCTGCTGCTGATGGCCTGCGGCGTCGGCGCCGCCGCGTCCTTCCCGCTGGTCGCGACGCTGATGAAGAAGTTCGGCACGCGTCGAATGTGCGTGGCCTCGGCGGGCGTGCTCGGCCTGCTGCCGCTCGCGCTCGGCGCGGCGCCCGACTACCCCGTCGCGCTCGTCATCGTGTGCTGCGACGGCGTGGGCGTGGCGTGCCTGGACGTCGCCATGAACGCCCAGGGCGCCGAACTGGAGGAGCGCTTCGACCGCAGGGCGATGGGCAAGCTGCACGCGACGTTCAGCGGCGGTTCGCTGCTCGGTGCGCTGCTGGCCTCGGCGATGAACGCCGCGACCTCCAGCCTCGAAGCGCACTTCGCCGTCTCGGCTGCGCTGCTGCTCGCGGTGCTGGCGTACGCGCAGCATGACCTGCTGCCCAATGTCGCGACGGAGTCCCCGGCCGAGGCCGACGCGTCGGCGGCGGCGACCGCGACCGAAGCCGTCGAGCGGATCCCGGCGGAGGCGAAGAAGCGGCGCTTCCCACTGCCCACGCGGATCGCGCTGTGGATGGGCCTCGCGATGGCCTTCGGCACCATCGTCGAGGGCGCGATGAACGACTGGTCGGCGCTGTACCTGAAGAACTTCGCGAAGGCCGCGGCCGGGCTGACGCCGATGGGTATCGCCGTGTTCTCCATCACCATGGTCGTCGCGCGGGTGTGCTCCGACTCCTGGCGCAAGCGCTGGGGCGACGGCCGCGTCGTCATCCTGGGCAGCGCGCTCGCCTGCGTCGGCCTCGCGGGCGCGGTGCTGGTCGGCGGCGTCTTCCCGGCGCTGGTCGGCTTCGGCCTTGTGGGACTGGGAATCGCGTCCGTCACCCCGTGCGTGTACGTGGCCGCGGCCGGGCAGGGGGCCGACGCGCTCGCCCTGGTGGCAGCGCTGGGCACGGTCGGTCTGCTGGCCGGCCCTGGTGTCATCGGCCTGATCGCGGGCGCGGGCGGGCTCGGTTGGGCGATGGGTGCGGTGGCCGTCGCCGCAGCAGTCGTCGCCGCATGCACCTCGCGCATCAGCTGGGTCGCGAGCGCGGCCGCGACGGCACCGGAGTCCGGGTCCGCAGCGCCCGACGCGCTTCCGGCCACCGCCGGCTGAGGTGCAGGCACAACGTTGAACGCTGCGGCTTCTCCGTCGTCCAGGGAGCCGCAGCGTTCAACGCACCCGCGCAGCAGGCCCGTAACCTGTTGATGGACCTTGACGACGCGGGGGTGCGCGCCCGGTTCTTGATCCATGACCGTGATGACTGCCCGCTCTCGGCATTCAGCGCGACGATCTTCAGCGCAAGCGGGGCGGGCCACGCGTGCGACGGAAGCCGCGACTCGATCACCGCGCGTCGCTCCGGCTCCGACACGGTCGCGGCGTCGAGCGCGAACCTGCCCACAGCCTGCCGCATCTCCGTAACGGAGGTGGCACCGCGCAACTGATCGGCGATCTGCGCACCGAAGCTCTCCAGGTCCACGTCGGCCATGATCTCGGCGGCCTGCAACTCGGGCTCCGTCTGCCGAACGTACACTCCCTCCAGTCTCAATCCGCTACCCAGTTGCGCGGCGACAGTCGAACCCGCGGACGTCCCCACGATCGTGTCGACCGCCGTCACATCCTGGCCCGCATCGGCCAACCCCGCCAACAAGCCGATCATCCACGAACCCCGGCGACGCCTCCGCCGCCGAGCACCAGCGCCTCAGTCACGTCATATCCTTTCGCCCGCCGACGGGGCTTCCAGGTGGCCGTTGGACCAGCACTTTTGGACAGTATGTCTGACACGGCGTACGGTACTTGTGAGTGGGTGCGGTCATGTCGTCAGACATGATGTCCGATTCTGCGTCGGCGCAGCCGGCGCGCACGCAAGGAGGAGAGCGCCATGACGCGGACGTATGAAGAGC
>NZ_DASZKT010000172.1:0-53532 GCF_035552695.1 Actinospica sp. | reverse complement strand
CCACGCGCGTCCGTCCTTGGGTGACTTCGGCGGCTCGGGGCTAAAAGTCCCCGGCCTCATAGGTTTGACTGAAGACAGGTTAACCCGGTTGGGTGTCGGCCTCGTAATCGGGCGGATGTGATGTCCGACTCCCGGCCGAATGTTCATCTGGCCGTGCGGCCGCGTTCGATCGGATGTCCGATCAGATGTCCGATCAGGTGCCCGATGCGGACCCGGCCGCGAACCCGGACAGGTCCCGCCGTTCGATCGCCGCGGCCATCAGCGGGCCGAAGCGGTCGGGGGTGCAGGCGAAGGCGGGGACGCCGAGGGCCGCCAGGCCGGCGGCGTTGTGCCGGTCGTAGGACGGAGTCCCATCGTCGGACAGCGCGATCAGCACGATCACCCGCGCTCCCGCGGCGGTCATCCGGCGTCCGGAGCCAGGGCATGTATCTGTGCCACCGACCACCGTTGAGGTGAGCCGGAGCCGGTTTCCGGTGCCATGCCGAAGACTCTACGGGACTCCTCCGACAGAATCTGACGGGTGATGGAATCCGCCGGAATCCGACTGGAAACGACTGAATACGGCTACGTCATTCGACAGAAGCGGCTCGGCCGCCGACCGATCTAGAGTGCTGACATGACGCCCAGCACGCCCACGCCCGCCACGCCCACGCTCAACCAGTTCTCCTTCGACGCAGCCGTCCTGTCCACCGACCTGGGTCGAGTGGAGGCGCGGCTGCGTGAGGCGTGCACAACGCGGCACGGCACCGTGACGGGAGTCGTACGCCACCTCGTCGACGCAGGCGGCAAGCGGGTGCGGCCCCTGCTCGCGCTCGGCGCCGCGGCGGCCGGGAGCGCCACACGACCGCTACCCGACCAAACGATCGACGCGGCGGCCGCCATCGAGTTGCTGCACATCGCCAGCCTCTATCACGACGACGTGCTGGACTCGGCTTCGACGCGGCGCGGGGTGCCGAGCGCGCACCGGCTTTGGGGAAATCACCGAGCGATCCTTGGCGGCGATTACCTGCTCACGCTCGCCTTCGACTCAGCCGCGCGGTTAGGGGCGGACGGAACGGCGCGTCTCAACAGCACTCTCGCCGAGGCGTGCGCGGCACAGATCGACGAGGCGATGACCCTGTTCGACCATCGGCGCACTCCTCAGCAGTACAGCGATTGTGTCGCCGGCAAGGCGGCCTCCGCGCTGGCCACCGCCTGCTGGCTCGGAGCACGCAGCGTCGACGCGGGGTCGGCCGCGACCACCGCCGTCACCGAGTTGGGCAGCGCGCTCGGCCACGCCGGGCAACTGATCGACGACCTCCTCGACCTCGAGGCGGACGAGCAGGTCATCGGCAAGCCCGCAGGCAGCGACCTACGCGAGGGCGTCTACACCCTCCCGATCATCTTCGCCCTCGAAGACGACCCCGGCATCGCCGCGCTCCTAGTCGACGGAATCGACCCGACCGCCGTCCACGAGGTCCGCGAACGCGTCCGCGCGACGACCGCCTACGACCGCTGCCAAGCGCTCGTCCTCGAACACATCGCCAGCGCCCAGCACTGTCTCCAGGAGGAGACCCTGACCGGTGACGGCGTCCTGATCATGCAGGAGATCCTCAACACACTGCTCAAGGCAGCACCGCGCCAAGCGATACACAATGCTCCTGGCGGTGGTGTGCGGTTTAGGCGGCGGCCTCGCGGATGATGTCGGCGACGGTCTTCGGGTGGGAGACGTAGATGGCGTGGCTGCCGGGGGTGTCGCGGATGGTGGCACCGATGCGGCCGGCCATCGACTGCTGGGCGGACGGCGGGATCATGCGGTCGTCGGTCACGTGCAGGTACCAGCTCGGCTTGGTGCGCCACGCGGCCTCGCTGATGGTGGCGCCGACGGCCTCGAGGCCCCAGGGGACCTGCGAGTCGGCCAGGAAGGTGGCGTCGGCGGCCGACAGGTCGCCGGCGAAGGACTCGTGGAACTTTTCCCGGTCCAGGAAAAGGAACCCGTCGCGCGGCGGCAGGATCGGCGGCTGCGGGCCGTCCTGCGGGAAGCCGGAGATCAGGGAGTTGACCGACTCGTCCTTGTCCGGCGCGAAGGCCGTGATGTAGACCAGCTTGGTCACCGCCTCGTGCACACCCGCTTCGGTGATGACCGCGCCGCCGTACGAGTGGCCGACCAGCACGGCCGACCCCTCCACCTCGTCGAGCGCGGCTCGCGTGGCGGCCACGTCGGCTGCCAGCGAGACGGTGGAGTTCTGCACCACCTTCACCCGGAAGCCCGCGCCGGTCAGCTCGTCGTAGACGCCGCGCCAGCCGGAACCGTCCACGAAACCGCCGTGGACCAGCACGATGGTCGTATCGCTTGCAGACATGACCTGTCTCCTTCGTTCGAGTCCTGTCGGACACGATCGAAGCTAATACGGCCGACGCGTTTCGGAATCCGTCATATGACGTAGCCGCTGCAGCGCATCCCGCAGGGCGGAGCGGCTGGAGATGCCGAGTTTGTGGAACACGCGGTGCAGGTGGCTGGAGACCGTGCGCGGCGAG
Source organism: Actinospica sp. (assembly GCF_035552695.1). Lineage (NCBI taxonomy): Bacteria > Bacillati > Actinomycetota > Actinomycetes > Catenulisporales > Actinospicaceae > Actinospica > Actinospica sp. Next base: position 51,015 of record NZ_DASZKT010000172.1, on the reverse strand, counting down.
AGGAACAACCGCTCGCCGATCTGCTTGTTCGTCAACCCCTGAGCAGCGAGTTCGGCCACGGCCATCTCCCGCTCGGTCAACTGCAGGCCGTCCTGAGCCGCGGGTCCTCCGATGGCGCGCAGTTCGGCGCGGGCTCGTTCGATCCACGGCGCGGCCCGCAGTTCCTCGAAGCCGCGCAGAGCGGCGGCGAGATGGACCTTGGCGGCGCCGATCGCGGGTTCCCGGCGCAGGTGCTCGCCGTAGAGCAGCTCGACGCGCGCCCGGTCGAACACCCATCGCTCGGAGTCGGGCACCGCGAGAGCCTGCTCGAACAGCTTCCGCGCGACGTGCGACTCCGGCGTGCCCAGAGCAAACGCTGCCGTGCAGACCATGGCCTGCCGCGGGGAGATCAGCGGCAGACCCGCGGCCTGAGCCGCCTCGGCGTGAGCGAGAGCCTCGGCGGACCGGCCGCTGCGGGCGGCGGCCTCGGCCAGGTCGAGGACGAGCCAGCGGGCATGCGGATTGTGCGCGTGGAACGAGCCCGGCGCGTTGATCGTCGCCGCGTGCCGATAGGCGACGTCGAACGCGCGGTCTCCCAACGCGGCCAGGCAGTGCAGGTGGGAGACGTACCCCGCCACGGTCTGCAGCTTGCGTGGCGCCGCGAACATCAGCAGCTGCTCCACGGCCTGATCAGCCAGGACGGACTCGCCTCTGACCGCCGCGACCAGCCCGCGCGCGAAGCGTCCGAGGCAGCCGGTCAGCCCGAATCCGAGGTCGGCGGAAAGCCGCTCGCCTTCGGCCGTCGCCTCGATCAGTTCGTCCCAATGGCCGATGCCGAAGCTGTGCAGGGCGAGGAGGAAGAGCGCCTCGAACGTCGCGGTGGTCGCTCCGGCGTCGCGGCTTTCCGTGGCCAGCTGACGCAGCGGCCCGACGACGCCCTCGGCTCGATCCGAGTACAGGCCCGCGACGCCGACCCGGATGACGCGCGCGGCGTCGGTGGACCACCGAAGCTCGTCGACCGCGCCGTCCAGACGGTCGAGCAGCCGCGGGTCGACAGGCAATCGGTTCTTCACTCCCGCGTGCACGAGCGGCATGATCTCGGGCTGGTGCGCGCGCAGGCGCTCAAGCGCGGCGTCGATCTCGGTCCACAGCTCCGGCTGCCCGGCGTAGTAGCCGGCATAGATGAGCGTGTACATGGCTTCGACGATGTCGGATTCCTGATCGTGCACGTCGACGATCTGATTCAGGGCCGCGAGCAGCAGCCGGCTCGCGGTGGCGACATCGCCCTCGGCATTGAGCAGGTGATAGGCCGTGGCCAGCGCGACGGCCAGCGATTGCGAGGCGGACGCGATGTCGGGCGCGTTCCGCAGCAGCCGACGCATCTCGGCGAGATCGCCGGTGATCGCGGAGCCCAGATACGCGGCTCGGGCGGTCCGCCGGGCCCGGTCGGCGGCGGCCGGGCTGAGCTCGGCCGCGCGCAGCATCGCCATGGCCGCGCGGACGCTGTCAGCGCCGCCGTCCCGCAGCATCCGCAAGGACACGGCCTCCAGCAAGCCCGCGACCTCCTCGTCGGGCTCCACCGCGGCTTGGCCGAGGTGCCAGGCCCGATGCTGCGGCGACTGTGCGGAAGCGTCGGCGAGCACGCGGTGCGCGGCACGCCGTTCGTCGCTGGTCGACAGCTCGAATACCGCCGAGCGGATCAGCGGATGCCGGAACTCGAGCCGACCCGTACGCGGGTTCCGCTGCAGGATCCGTGCGCGTTCGGCCGGAGCCAGCGCACGTTGGCCGTCGGGCGTGGGCACGACCTCCTCGATGGTGACGCCGTTGCCCGCACCGGCCAGGACGACGAGCAGCAGCGTCCGCCGCGTGTCTTCCGGCAGGTTCTTGAGCCGGTCGGCGAAAACCGATTGCAATCTGCGGGTCAGCGGCAGCACCTCGGGGACGGACGGCGTCGGGCCCGCTGTCTCCAAGACCGTCGGGAGTTCCAGCAGGGCCAGTGGGTTGCCCTGTGCGTCGGCACGCAGCCGGCGCCGGACGTGCTCTGGCAGGGCGGGAAACGCGGCGACCAGCAGTTCGTCCGAACTCGCGTCATCGAGCGAGGCCAGGTCCAGCACCCGGAATCCGCTGCGTACGAACGCGTCGCCGGATTCCGACCGTGCCGCCACGATCATCCTGACGTCGGCGCCTTCCAGTCGCCGCATCGCGTAGATGACCGCCATGCCGCTCGCGAGATCTAGCCACTGCACATCCTCGACGACCAGCAGTAATCCGGTTCCTTCGGCGGTGGCGGCCTCCTTCAGCAGGGCGAGTGTCGCGGCACCGGCGATCAGCTGCGAGGGCATCGCACCGGATTCCAGGCCCAGCAGGACCTGTAGCGCTTGGCGGTGCTCGTCGCGCAGACCGGTGACAGAGCCGGCCAGGGGATGCAGCAGCTGATTGAGGCTGCCGAAATGCAGCTCCGCCTCGTACTTCAGCGCGGCCGCCCGCAGCACGCGGCGTCCGGTCCGGGCGGCGATCTCCGCGCCCGCGTCGAGCAGCGCCGACTTGCCCGCGCCGGGCTCACCGGCCACGACGAGCACGGGCCCGAAGTCGGTTCGTCCGGTCACGAACGACTCGACCAGGTCAATCTCGCTCGCGCGGCCGAACAGCACAGACACACGATATCCCGGATATCCCGGTCAGCCGGTGACGAGCCCCGCCAGCTCGGGAAGCAGCTTCTCGGCGGCCTCTATATCGGGGCCCAGATCGCGATCGGCGATGCCGGAGGGCAGGTCGGCGCACAGGTCCAGCGCGCGGCGCGCCGTGGGGTCGGCCGGGACGAGACCGGCGAGCCGCAGCGCCCGGACGGCGGCCACGAGCTCGCAGCCGAGCAGTGTTCTGAAATGGGCCGCGGCGTCGAGCGCCTGCTCGGCGGCCAGGGAGGCGAAGCTCGCGTCCTCCTCGACTCCCTGGGAGAGCACGACGGACTGCAGCCCGGCGGGGGTCGCGGCCGCGCGCAGCCTGCCGAGCGCCGAGGCCCCGACGTACTCCAGGATCATCGTGCCGGAGGAGCCCGCGTCGCCGTCGCCGAGGAAGGCCGGCAGCGCGCTGAATTCGGGGTCTCCCAAGGTGGTGAGGCGGGCCAGAATCAGCTTCGCCGACTGCGCGACGGTGATGACGGCCGTGTCGAGCGCGGTGGCGAGATACGCGGCGTGGAAGCCGCCGTGGTGCGCGAGTTCGCCGCCCTCGCCGTCCGGATGCCCCCAGAGCACGGGGTTCTCGGCGGGCGCGCTGGCCAGGCGGGCGACGACGTCGTCCAGGGCGTCCAGGGCGTCCAGGGCCGGACCGAGCGTCTGTGGAAGCGTGCGCAGGCCGAAGGGATCCTGGATCCGGGCGGCCGGGGCCGCGCCGTGAATCAGGGCTCGCATCCACTTGGTCACCCGCCGGGAGCCGGTGAACGGCGTGACCCGGTCCACGATCTCGGCGAAGGCCTCTGAGTTGCCGCGCACCGCGAGGAACGTCAGAGCCGCGACGATCACCGAGGCACGGGCCAGCTCCCGCAACCGCACGCAGGCCAGCGCCGCGTCCGCGATTGTGGCCGCGTTGCTGCTGATGAACGGCAGTGCGTCGTTAGCGCCGAAGTCGGTGAACGACGGCAGCGGTCGGCTGGTCGGCACCTCGCCCATCAGCGCGAGCGCGGTCGTGGCGAGCGCCGTCAGGTCGCCGGTGCCGATGCCGCCGAGCTCGCGGACCTGCGGCAGTGCGTCGGCGGCGAGCATCGCGGCCAGGCCTTCGAGCACCGCCTCGGACGCTCCGCTGCCGCCGGCCGCCAACTGGTTGAGCCGGACCGCGAGCATGGCCCGGACCCGTTCGGCCGAGCGGGTCCGGCCGCCCGAGGCGGCGTGGCTGCGCAGTAGGGCTTGAGCGTGCGCGTGTGTGGCGGCGTCCTCGATCCCGATGGAACGGTTCGCCCCGACTCCCGTCGAACGTCCGTAGACCGGACGGGTGACGGAGACCCGTTCCGCGTATCTCCGGGACCGGCCGACGCGCAGCCACGCCTCGCGAGTCACCGCGCAGCCGTCCCGCCGTTCGGCGAGCGCGGCGATGTCCGCACACGTGAGGTGCTCGCCGTCGATTTCGATCATCTGGAGGCCGAGGCTTCGGGGATCCGCGGATGTACGGGGTCTGAGGTCGGGTCCGGGACGACCGGAGCCCAGGCGAACGGCGGGTCGGGGATCTCGCGGCGCAGCACGGGCGCGATGTCGGACTGGAACAGCGCGAGCGAATCGGCGTGCTGCCGCTGGGTGAGTCCGCCCGCGTCGGCGTGCAGGTGCAGCACGCTGTGCCCGAGTTGCTCGTGGTACTTGTGCACCTTGTCGATGATCTGCTCCGGGCTGCCGATCAGCGCGGAGCTGCGCTGCACGTAGTCGTCGAAGGTCTCGAACACGATCGGCAGCCCGAGGCGGCGCTGGAAGCGCAGGTTCGCCTCGAAGACGGGGCGGTACTCGGCGAGCGCGTCCTGCGAATTGCGACGCGTGAAGAATCCCGCCGTTCCCGCGCCGACTGTCACGAGCGCGGGGTCGTGCCCGTAGTGCTCCCAGCGTTCGCGGTAATGCCGGACGAGCTCGGCATACGGCTCGATCGGGTTCGTCACGTTGGCGGAGAACAGCGGCTCTCCGTAACGCGCGGCCAGGTCGACCGACTGCCGGCTCGTCGCACTGCCGTGCCAGATGCGGACCGGCTGCTGCAGCGGACGCGGCCAGGTCTCGGCCTCGTGCAGGTCGGGCCGGAAACGCCCGCTCCAGGTGACCTTCGGCTCTCGCCACAGCCGCCGGAACAGTTCGTAGCTCTCGATGTTGCGGTCCCACTGGTCCTCGGTGGTGACGTCGAACAGTTCGCGCTGCGCCGAGCCGTTGCCCTTGCCGATGATCAGATCGAGTCGGCCGTCCGAGAGGTTGTCGAGCGTCGCATAGTCCTCATAGGCACGGACCGGATCGAGCAGGCTGAGCGTGGTGACGGCCGTGAACAGCCGGATGCGGCTGGTGCGGGCCGCGATGTGGCTGAGCACGACCGGCGGCGAGGAGGAGACGAACGGGCGTTCGTGCCGCTCGCCCACGCCGAAGCCGTCGAAGCCGAGGTCCTCGGCCAGCTCCGCATCGGCGAGCAGGCGCCTGAACCGCTCACGCGTCGAGACCAGTTCACCGGTGATCGGGTGCGGAGCGTGCACGATAAGGCTGATGGCCAGGAACTTCACGCCGCGACCTCTTCCGGTGCGATGGTGAAAGACGTTGAAAGGGCGGGTGCGGACCCGCGGGAGTCAGGCGGTCGAATCGGGCGATCAGCGACACAGCGCGCTGCTGACGCGCGCGAAGTCGACGTGCCGCCGGGCGAAGAAGTGAGGGGAGAGGGGCGCGACGGGGCACTCGGTGCCGTTCATGCGCGCTCACCACCAATCCGCTCGGGCCCTGAAACCGCTTACGTCTGCCTTTGACCGTAGGCAAGGTCGCGAATGCTGTCAATCAATGTCCGTCCGTCGGCCCCTGGAACGCTCTTGACACCCTGTCGAACCGCTCCCTATCGTCAGCCGGGAGCCGACCATCCGGCCCGGGGACGATGAGAGACGGGGGTGAGCAGCATGCAACCGTGCAGCAACACTCCCGGCGTGCGCGTGTCCGCCCGCCTCGTCGCCCGGCGCCACGTCGATCTGCTGCGCGTCAACAGCGCCCTGTGTAGCCGAGTATCTCAGTACTCATACAACTACAGCCGTTAGATCTCGAACTCACAGGGTTTTCAATATGTCGCTCACCGATGCGGCGTTGCTCGAAGCAAAGCTCGTTCCGCCGCGCCGCCCTGCCCGCTGGGTCACCGGCGCCGTGACGCTCGTGCTCGCCGCAATGCTCGTACACACACTGCTGACCGACCACCGCTTCCAGTGGAGCGTCGTCGGCCGGTACTTCACCGAATCTTCCGTCGTCGACGGGCTCGAACTCACCTTGTGGCTGACGGCCGCGACCATGGCGGCGGGCTTCGCGCTCGGCGTCGTGCTCGCCTACGTCCGATTGTGGGGCAGCCCGATCCCGCGCGCCTTCGCCTTCGGTTACGTCTGGCTGATCCGCTCGGTTCCGCTGCTGGTCCAGTTGTTGTTCTGGTACGAACTCGCCTCGCTTTATCCGAAGCTGTCGATCGGCATCCCGTTCGGGCCGTCGTTCGCCTCCGCCGACACCGCGCACCTGTTCTCCGGGGAACTCGCCGCGTTCGTCACGCTGACGCTTGACGTCGCGGCGTTCTCCTCGGAGATCGTGCGCGGCGGCATCCTGTCGGTCGATCGCGGCCAGTCGGAGGCGGCACAGGCCCTCGGGCTCGGCCGGTTCCGGGTGTTCCGGCGGATCGTGCTGCCTCAGGCGATGCCCGCGATCGTGCCCGCCGGCGGCAACCTGCTGATCGGCACGCTGAAGTCCACCTCGCTGGTCAGCGTGATCGCGGTCGTCGACCTGCTCTACTCGGTGCAGCTCATCTATAACGCGAACTTCGAGGTCATCCCGCTGCTGCTGGTGGCAACGCTCTGGTACGTGATTCTGACGACGCTGCTCTCGATCGGCCAGCACTACGTCGAGCGCTATTACGCTCGGGGCAACGGAGGCAGGAGATGAGCGCGCCGCTGCTGCGCATTCGCGGGCTGCGCAAGAGTTTCGGTGCGCACGCCGTACTGCACGGCATCGACCTCGACATCCCGCGCGGCGGCGTCACGGTGCTGCTCGGGCCGTCCGGCTCCGGAAAGAGCACCCTGCTGCGGTGCATCAACCACCTGGAGAAGCCCGACGCGGGTTTCGTCGAACTCGGCGGCGAGATCATCGGCTACCGGCCGGACCGTCCGACCGGGGGAAGGATCAGGCATCTGCGAGAACTGCGCGACCGCGATCTCGCCCGGCAGCGTGCACGCATCGGCATGGTCTTCCAGCAGTTCAACCTGTTCCCGCACATGACCGCCCTTGAGAACCTCGTCGAAGCGCCCGTGGCTCTGCGCCGGGCCTCGAAGAAGCAGGCTACTGATACGGCGCTCGAACTGCTCGACCGGGTGGGCCTGTCCGGGCGCGAACACGCGTACCCCAAACAGCTCTCCGGCGGCCAGCAGCAGCGCGTCGCCATCGCCCGCGCGCTGGCCCTGCGACCTGAACTGCTGCTGTTCGACGAACCGACCAGCGCACTCGACCCCGAACTCGTCGGCGAGGTCCTGCACGTCATCAAGGATCTGGCGCTCGGCGGCATGTCGATGATCGTGGTCACGCACGAGATCAACTTCGCCCGCGAGGTCGCCGACACCGTCGTGTTCCTCGACGCCGGACGCGTCCTCGAGACCGGACGTCCTGAAGACGTCCTCGACGGCGCGGCGCACGAACGCACCCGCGCCTTCCTCGAAGCGGTCCTCTGACCCCGCACTTCCGTCTTCTCCAGGCCTTCTCTCACCAAGGACGCATCATGCCGATTTCCCGTGCCCTCCGCCTGTTCCCGCTAACCGCCCTCGCCGTCGCGGGCGCCCTCTCCGCGTCAGCCGTCCTTGCAGGCTGCTCTTCGTCATCGGATACGAGCGCTGCGAATGCCGGCGCCGACGCGGGCGCTGCGGCCAGCACCGGATATCCCACGCAGGACGTCGTCGCGAGCGTCGCGGCGGACTCGAAACTGCACGCCGCGCTGCTGGCCGCGGACCCGAGCGCCGCCAGCGGACTCACGCTCGGCACGACCTACTCCCCCGGCCTCACCAGCCTGCCGCACGTCGGCGAGAACTCCGCCGGCCAGAGCATCGGCGCCGACATCGACCTGCGCAACGCCGTCGCGAAAGTCCTCGGCGTCACCTGGAGCGTGCAGAACGGCACCTTCGACACGATCATCCCCGGCGTGCAGAACGGCAAGTTCGCCGTCGGGCAGGACAACTTCGGCGTCACCGCCGCGCGCGAGAAGATCGTCGACTTCGCCACCTACCTGACCGACGGCCAGGCCCTGCTCGCGCCGAGCGGCAGCACCCTGAACAAGGTCACCGACATCACGCAACTGTGCGGCCTGACCGTCGGCACCGGCGCGGGCACCACCTTCCAGACGATCCTGACCTCGAATGCCGGCAAGTGCGCCGCCGCCGGCAAGAAGTGGTACACCGTGCAGTACTTCTCCGACAACGCGGCGATCTGGCTCGGCCTGAACAACGGCAGGATCGACCTCTACTTCGGCCCGACCCTCGGCCTCGAATACGACGCGGCGCACGTCCCGAACGTCAAGTTTCTCGGCCAGATCAGCTCCACCGCCGTCGGCTTCGTCACCGCGAAGGGCTCGCCGATCGCCGGGCTGCTGACCGAGGCGGTCAATGAACTGATTCGGAACGGCGAGTACGCCAGGATCCTGGCCAAGTGGTCGATCACCGGCAACGGGATCGCGAGCTCAGCCCTGAACCCGAAGGCGAACCTGTAGGATAGACAAAAAATTGTCTATTCAAGGTGGCGAGTATGGCGACGAAGCACCCGTTCCGCGCGGCCGTGGAGGCCGGGGACGAGGCCGCGCTGAACGCGTTGCTGGCCGATGACGTCGTCTTCACCAGCCCGGTCGCCTTCAAGCCCTACCCCGGGAAGCCGATCACCGCGGCCATCCTGCGCGGCGTGCTGCGCGTGTTCGAGGACTTCACGTACGTCCGCGAGATCGCCGACCCGGACGGGCGCGACCACGCCTTGGTCTTCACCGCGACCGTGAACGGCAAGAAGCTCACCGGCTGCGACTTCCTGCACTTCGACGAGGACGGCAGGATCGACGACCTCATGGTCATGGTCCGGCCGCTTTCCGCGGCCAACGCGCTGGCCGAGGCCATGAACGCCCAGTTCGACCGGATCGGCCGCGAGGCTGCCGAGGGCGTCTGAGCACCGACCGTCCCGGAGCGGCGGTCAGAGCGCGGGTGAGGTTCGGCGGGTCAGCCGTTCGCAGCGCGCCGCCTCGTCCATGACGTGGGTGGAGATCAGCAGCGTGGCCTGCCGCCGGTCGCGCAGGTCGAAGAACATCTGAGCAGGACGCGCACCAGCCGCTCCCCCAACTGCTCGCGCGGGCCGTTGCCGACCAGCGCGGGCAGCAGTTCAGCGGGGTTGACCGGCAGTTCCATGGTCGCGGTGAACACGCCCTCCTTGGAGCGGAAGAAGTGGTAGACGAGCGACGGATTGACCCCGGCGTCGGCCGCGATCGCCCGGATCGTGGTCGCGTCGTACCCCTTCCCGGCGAACAGCCGGCGGGCCGAGGTGACGATCTCGTCCCGGGTCTGCGTCGCGCCCGGGCGGCGGCCCGCCCTGCCCGGGGGCGCCGCGTCCTGCGCCGCATGCCCGCTCTGCTGCGTCATATAAACCCTATATCTTCAAAGTTCTGCGACCGCGCCCGCCGCACCGGCCCTCGTATCGGCATTCTCGCACCGCCGCGCCGTCGGCACGGGCGGACCTCCGATCTCCGCGGAAGCGCCGGGAGCCGGGGGGCGGTTGCGACACGGGAAGCCCCGGGTGCTACGTTATTCTGTATTTGATGAATTTAATCACGTCTCGGAGGTGTCCGCAGTGGCAGTCTCGAAGTCTCCGGCCGATTCGACACCCGCGGCCGGCGGCGGCCAGCCGCGGACCGGACGCCGGCCGGGCGAGAACTCCACGCGCGCCGCGATCCTGAAGGCGGCCAGGGAACTGTTCGCCGAACTCGGATTCGCGGGCACCAGCACCCGGGCGATCGCGCGCAAGGCCGGGGTGGATCCGGCGCTGGTGCACCACTTCTTCGGCAACAAGGAGGGGGTCTTCGCCGCCGCCGTGCGGGAGACCGTCTCGACCGACACCGTCCTGGACAAGCTGCCGGAGACCGCGGGCGAGAACCTGGCCGAGGAGCTGCTGCGGGCGTTTCTCGGCCTGTGGGAGGAGCGGGAGACCGCGGAGGCGATGGTCGCGCTCTACCGCACCGCCGTGGCCGCCAACAGCACGACGAACCTGCTGCACGACGCGGGCATGGCCCCGCTGATCGAGCGGATCGCGAAGCTGATCGGCGGCCGGGACGCGAAGGCGCGGGCCACGATGGTCTGCTCGCAGCTGATCGGCGTGGCGCTGCTGCGCTACGTGCTGCGGCTCGAGCCGCTGGCCTCGATGAGCCTGCCCCGGTTCATCCGGTACTCCGCGCCGGCCGTGCGCGCCACGCTGAGCGGCGAGATCGCCCCCGCGCGGTAGAAAAAATTCATCATGCGTTGAGTCTTCTATCAGAGCACGAACGCTTCAAGGATGGGCAGCGAGCTCAGGTCCCCGAATCCCACCTCGCCTCGTTGACGCTCCCCGGTCCGGCGGCTTCGCCGCGATGCCGCCCCTCAATGCCCTGGCACAGCTCGGGGTCATCCTGCTCATGTTCCTGATCGGCGCGGAACTGGCGCCAGGCACCCTGCGCCGCAGCGGTACCCGGGCGGCCGTGGTCGGGCACGCCTCGATGGCCCCGGCCCTGCCCTGCGGGGTGCTCGCGGCCTGGGCGCTGCGCTCGCGCTTCCCCTCGCCGCAGTCCGGCACCCTGGTGTTCCCGCTGTTCATCGCGCTCTGCTTCGCCGTCACGGCGTTCCCGGTGCTGGCCCGGGTGCTCGGCGAGGAGCGGCTCGTGCGGACGCGGATCGGCGGGCTCGGCATCGCCGCCGCCGGAATCGGCGACATCACCGCCTGGTGCCTGCTCGCCCTCGTGGTCGCGGCGGCGCGGCAGTCCTCGCCGGCCACCGCGGGCGTGGCGCTGGCCCTGGTGGCCGGCTTCGCAGCGGTGATGTTCGTGGCCGTGCGCCCGCTCGTGGCCCTGGCCGTCGAACGGATCGCGGGGGCCACGCCGCCGGGCCCCGGAGCCCGCGGCACGCTCTCGGCGCTGCTGGTGTGCCTGGTCCTGGCCGGCGGTCTGATCACCAACGCGATGGGCGTGCACTCGATCTTCGGCGCGTTCCTGGCCGGCCTGGAGATGCCCAGGGACAACCCGCTCATCAGGGATCTGACGCAGCGGGTGGAGGGCGTCGTCTTCTGGGTGATGCTCCCGCTGTTCTTCATGACCGCCGGCCTGCAGACGGACCTGAACCCGCTCTCCGCCTCCTCCTGGCTGATCTGCCCTCGGCGCGATGATGAACTGCCGCGGCCTGACCGAGCTGATCGTGCTTCAGCTCGGTCGGCAACTCGGCGTGCTCGACTAGGAGCTGTTCTCTATCTTCGTGCTGATGACGCTCGTGACCACGGCAATGACCGGCGCGCTGCTGCGCCGCCTGCTGCTCTCCGAGGAACGCGCCGTCATCGCCTTCGGCCAGTCGGTCGACGAGCCGGAGTCGGTGCTGGCGTAAGGGGCTGACGCAGAGCGCTAACGCACGGCGCCGATTATGGTGCCGCTGACGCCGGCCAGCAGGATTCCCGCGACGGCCTTCTTCGCGGCAGGGGTTCCGGGTTCGGGCACCTTGAAGATCCAGATGCCGACGCCCGCGGTCGGCAGCAGGCTGAGTTGCGCGATCGTGAACCCGACTCCGGTTCCCACCCGCGAGACCAGCCCGAGCAACGCGACGCTGCCGATGCCGAACAGCAGACCGGCCGCGAACAGGGCGGACATGTGACGCGGCGGCAGTTTCACGATGCCGCCGTCGCGCGCGGCGAGCGCGGCCGCCGCGACGAACATGCCGATCCCGAGCGGGAAGTTGGCGAGCTGGGATGACACGTGGGCCCATTGCGCCGGGACGAAATATCCTCCCCACAGAATTCCCGCGCCGATCGCGTAGCTGAAGCCGACGCTGTGGGCTCGCGGCGGCGCGGGAGCTAGCCGGCCGCTCGTGACCGTGCCGCTCGTACTGCTCGCACTGCTCGTATCCTGAGAGCCGATGATGAGGAAGACGCCGGCGAGCACCAGCACGAGGCAGCCGCCGAGGATCGCGTACCGTGCCGCGCTGGTGCCCTTGAGCTCGCTGAACAGCACTGCTCCGAAGGCGAACGCGACGATGATGTTCAGCGGTGTCCACGTGCCCGCCGACCTGGCAAGCCCGATCGTCTCCGTGGCCCGGAACGCGCAGAAGCTGCCGGCCGTCCAGACCATTCCGCCGGCGAGCGGCAGCCAGAACTCCCGCCAGCCGAGGCCGATCTGCCCGCCGCTGCCGCCGGCGAGCAGCGCGACCGTCGCGAAGACGAGGTTGCCGGCGGTGATGTAGAACGTCCTGGTGGACTGCTTCGCTCCCGGGATCGACTGCGCGATCGGGATCCACGAGCCCCAGGAGAGCACGATCACGAGCGAGAGAAGGAGTGTCGTCATGCGCCCCGCCCGTCTATCGACTATTATCCTCGATCACCGAGCATAAAAGGGAGCGGGCCGGATGACAAGACCTCGCGACGCGCGCTGGCCGGGAGCGCTCGGCGTGCTGGGCGAAGTGCGCCGCACGCCCGGCGTCACCCGGGCCGAGGCCGCGCGGCGGCTCGGGCTCGGCAGCGGCTCGGCGACGGAGATCACCGCACGCCTGCGCGCGCTCGACCTGCTCGACGAGGTCCCCGCGCCGGTGATCGGGCGCGGGCGGCCGACCACCTCGCTGCGCCCGCATCCGCGCGGGCCGCTCGTCGCCGTCGTCGAGGTGCGCTACGAGAGCTGGCGCTGCGCGGTCTCCGAGATCGATGGCCGACCGTCGACGGTGGTCACTCGTCGGCACGGGCACGGCGACGGGCACCAGGCCGTCCGGGAGATCGCCGACGCGCTGCGGGATCTGAGGCGGCGTCACGGCCGCCGGCTGCGCGCGGTCTCCGTCTCCGTGGCCGGCGCCGTGCGCCACGGAAGGCTGGTCCAGGCGACGACGCTCGGGTGGGACCCGGCCGACCTGTCCGGCATCCTGCCCGACGAGTCCGTTCCCCTGCTCATCGGCAACGACGCGACGCTCGCCGGACTGGCCGAGGCGCGCGGCGGCGCCGGTGTCGGGGCCGACACCGTGCTGCATCTGACGGTCGAGGTCGGTCTCGGCGGGGTGCTGATCGTCGGCGGCCTCCCGGCGACCGGAGCGAGCGGCGCGGGCGGCGAGTACGGACACCTGCCCTTCGGCGACCGGGCGACGCGCTGCCTGTGCGGGGCGCGCGGCTGCTGGGACAACGACGTCGACGGCAGAGCCCTGGCACGCCACCTCGGGGCACCGCCGCCCGAGGACCCGCGTGCGTACGCCCAGGAGGTGCTGGCACGCGTCGATCGCGATCCGCGAGCCGCCGCCGCGGCACGGCGGGTGGCCGAGGCGCTCGCGTCCGGCATCGCAGGCCTCGTCAACGCCCACGACCCGGACGCCGTCACGCTCGGCGGCATGGCCCCGCTGATCAGGACGGCGGCAGAACCCGCCTTCGACGCCGCCTACCTCGACGGCCTGATGGATTTCCGCCGCGCCGACCCGATCCCGCTGCGCGCCGTGTCCCTGGGCGAGGACGGCGCGCTCATCGGCGCCGCCGCGGCGGGCCTCGATCTGGTGCTGAGCGAGGCGGGCCTGAACGACTGGGCCGCCGACCTTTTCGTCACGGATCGCTCGGCTCGCTAGCGGCCGAGCCCCAGCCGCTCGCGTTCGGCCGCGATCACCTGGCGGGCGACGGACGGGCCGATCTCCACCGCCTCGGGCATCGTCTCCGCCGTGTCGCTGCGGCGGGCGAAGGCGTCGAAGAGCTCTTTCTTGGCCTCGAGGATCTCCAGCATGCGCTGGTCGACGCTGTCGGCGGCCAGCAGCCGGTGCACCTGGACGCGGCGGATCTGGCCCATCCGATGCGCGCGGGCGATCGCCTGGGTCTCCAGCGTGGGCTTGACCTGCGGTTCGCACAGGATGACGACCGAGGCCGCCTGCATGTTCAGCCCGACCCCGCCGGCCTGGATCTGGCTGGCCAGCACCGCGTGCCGCTTCGCCGCGCTGAAGCCGTCCACCATCTCCTGGCGCCTGGTCGGCGGGACGCCGCCGGTCAGCGGCCCCACGGCGCGCTCGCCGAGCGTCTCGCAGACCAGGTCGAGCACGTCGCGGAAGTAGGAGAAGACGACCACCTTGCGGCCGTTCGCCTCCGCCTCGTCGACGATCTCGACGAGCCGCCGCAGTTTGGCGCTGACGGCCGGATCCCCGGACGCGTACGCTGCGCGGCGCATCGCCATGAAGTTCCGGGCCGCCACCGCCTCCCGGTACGCCTCCTCGTCCTCGGGCCCGCATTCGCACCACTCGTCCACCTGAACGAGCTCCGGCAGTTCGGACAGGACGTCCTCCTGGTTGCGGCGCAGATACGCCGGCCCCACCGCGCGGCGGAACGCCTCGGATCCGGCCACCGCGTCGATCTCGCCGATCGAGCCGACGAGCTCGGGCTGGAGGTAGCCGACGAGATTGCGGAACTCCTCGACGCGGTTCTCCATCGGCGTGCCGGTCAGGAACAGCACGCGCTCCACCCGGTCCGTCCACGCCCGCACCGCGGCGGAGCGCAGCGTGTCAGGGTTCTTCACATAATGCGCCTCGTCGACCACGAGCATGCTCACGGTCACGTCCCGCGGCAGCTCGAGTCCCTGCAGCGCCTCGAACGTGGTCACGCCCACTCCCCCGCCGCGGATCCAGGCGCGCACGCCCGCCTCGCGCTTGCTGCCGTGCAGGCGGTGCGCCCGCAGCGAGCTGTGCGAGGCGACCTCGCGCATCCAGTTCACCAGGACGCTGGCCGGGCAGATCACCAGGAAGTGCCGGGCTCCCCCGGCCCGCAGATGCGCGAGCGCCGCGATCGCCTCGACGGTCTTGCCGCAGCCCATCTCGTCGCCGAGCACGACCCGCCGCTGGGCGAGCGCGAACCGCGCGCCGAACGCCTGGTACGCGCGCAGCGAGACGCGCAGGTGCGTCTCGTCGAGCTGCTGCGCGGAGATCCGGCCGGCCAGGTCGTCGGGCAGGAAACCGCGCGCGGCCCCGGGGCGCTCGTGGTCGCCCACGATTCGACTCAGGGTGCTGAAATAGTCGGCCGAGTGCTTCTCGAAGTCGTTGCGCGCCGTGGCGGGGCGCGGCGGCTTGGCCCGCAAGCGCAGCCCGGCGGCCTCGATCCGCTCCAGATCGCGCACCGTGCGGGGATCCGCGAACAGCCCGTCGAGCTCGGCGAACGCCTGCTGCGCCGCCGTACGCCGGGTGCGGCCGAGGAAGATCCTGCGCACCCGGCCGCCCAGCGGCTTGGCCGCGGCCGCGAGCCCTGATATCGCGCCGCCGAGCCGGGCCGCCGGCTCCCGTACCCGTTCGAGCACCCGGTCCGCGACCCGGGCCCGGTAGAGCGAGGAGAGCAGCGCCGCGCCGTCCGGGCCGCGCAGGTCCATGTCCGCGGTGACCCCGGTGCTCTGCTCGGCCGCCTCGGCGATGCGGCCCACCGCCTCGACCGTGCGCTCGGCGCCGACCGCGCCGATGCCGGGAACCTGCCGCAGCGTCTCGGCGCCGACGCCGACGAGATCCGCGACCGTCCGATACCCGGCCTCCGCGAGCTTGCCCGCGGGCAGCCTCGCCCCGGACACGTCGCGGAGCCGGTCGACCGGGATCCCGGTCAGCCGACCGCGCACCGCCGTCGCGTGAGAGGCCTGATAGGCGACACGTACCGCGTCGTGGAGCTCGTCCTCACCCGACCGCAGCCCGCCGATCGCCGCTCGGGCGCCCGCGGCCCGCTCCAGCAGTGCCCTGACATCAGACGCGGCGGCCGCGCGCTGCTCCCCGGCTATGGTCTCCTCGGCCACGGTCTCCCTGCCTGTCGTCGGCGGCACCGGCCCAGGCTACTATCCGCGCGGTCGACAAAGCGGGCTGAGCCGCCGTCACAGGTGCGGCACGAGGTTGTTTCTGCCGCCGGGCCTGACCAGCCCGCTCTCGTAGGCGATAACGACGAGTTGGGCGCGCTCGCTGACCCCGAGCTTGGCCATCGCGCGGTTGATATGGGTCTTGACGGTGTGCGGGCTCAGGCTCAGCCGCCGGGAGATCCCGTCGTTGGTCAGGCCGCCGGCCACCAGGGCGAGGATCTCGCGTTCGCGCGGGGTGAGCGGCGAGAGCAGTTCGGGCCGTTCGCGCCAGCGGGGCTCGGAGATCTGCTGGAAGCGCTCCATCAGCACGCGGGTCGCCGACGCGGACAGCAGCACCTCCCCGGCCGCCACCGTCTCGACGGCGCGGACCAGTTCGGCCGGGTCGGCGTCCTTGCCGAGGAATCCGCTCGCCCCGGCCCGGATCGCCTCGGCGACGTACTCGTCCACCTCGAACGTGGTGAGGATCAGCACCTTCACATCGGCGGTGCGGTGGTCCGAGGCGAGCAGCCGGGTGGCCTCGATGCCG
Organism: Actinospica sp.; assembly: GCF_035552695.1. Lineage (NCBI taxonomy): Bacteria > Bacillati > Actinomycetota > Actinomycetes > Catenulisporales > Actinospicaceae > Actinospica > Actinospica sp. The sequence continues at coordinate 34,751 of NZ_DASZKT010000172.1, read as the reverse complement.
TCCATCTCGGGCATCTGGACGTCCATCAGCACGACGTCGGCCCGGTGCTCGCGCGCCAGGGACACCGCGTCGGCGCCGTTGTCCGCCTCGCCGACCACCTTCATGCCCGGCGTGCCGTCGATCAGCAGCCGGATCGTGCCGCGCAGCAGCGCCTGGTCGTCGGCGAGCACGACGCGAATCACTGCCTTCGCCACTGCCACATCAGCATGCTCGCGCACGTTGATGAGAGGCTTCTGAGCGATACGGGCCGGACGTACCGCGATCGCGGTATCCGGAATCACCGCGCCAGTGCGACGACAGCGGCGGGAGCGGCGCGAAAGGCTGTCGGCGCACACCGCGGCGCGGACGCAATGAGGCGGACGAATCCCGAATTCCCGAGGACCCGTGTGCGTTCCCGCGTCACCCACCGCGAGACACTCGTGATCCGCGCCGACCGTCCCGACTCCTTGTCCATTGAAGGAAGTAATGACGTCCAGCGCCGAGACCACCGGACCGACCACCACCGGCCCGCAGCCGATCAGCACCGAAAGCAGCACCAGCACGAGCACCGCGGAGGAACCTGAGGCTCCGGAGGGCACGGCCGTTCGGCGGTGGCGCTTCTGGCGCTCACCGGAGGACCAGCCGCCCTGGGCGAGGCCGATCCTGCTCGTCATCGCCGCGCTCGCCACCGCCCTGTATTCCTGGAACATCACGTCCGCCGGGTACGCGCCCTTCTACAGCAGCAGCGTCAAGAGCATGTCGGTGAGCTGGAAGGCGTGGCTGTTCGGGGCGATGGATCCCGGCGCCACGATCACCCTCGACAAGATCCCCGGCGCGTTCGCGATCCAGGCGCTGTTCGCGCGCGTCTTCGGCTTCAGCGAGTGGTCGGTGACGCTGCCCCAGGTGCTCGAGGGCGTGATCGCGGTCCTCGTGCTGTACCGGATCGTACGCCGCTGGGCCGGTCCCGCCGCCGGACTGATCGCCGCGGGGCTGTTCACCTTCACGCCGGTGGTGGCCTCGATGTTCGGCCACTCCATGGAGGACGGCGCCCTCAACTTCTGCCTCGTGCTGGCCGCGGACCGGCTGCAGGTGGCGGTGCTGCGGGGCCGGCTGCGGTCGCTGATCTGGGCGGGATTCTGGGTGGGCGTCGGCTTCCAGATGAAGATGATGCAGGCCTGGATGGTGCTGCCCGCCTTCGCCCTCGTCTACCTGCTGAGCGCGCCGGGCGCCGTACGCCGCAGGCTGTGGCACACGCTGACGGCGGGCGCCGTGTGCGTCGCGGTCTCACTGACCTGGGTGGTCATGATGGAGGTCGTCCCGGCCCAGGACCGGCCGTACGTGGACGGCTCGACCAACAACAGCGCGATCGCGATGGTCTTCGGCTACAACGGCCTGGAACGCTTCGGCATCAACATCCCCGGCGCGGTCGTGTCCGCGCTCGGCAGCGGTGGCGGCGGGGGCGGCGGCGCGGGCGGCCGAGGCGGAGGTTCCGGTGGTCTCCAGCGTCCCGGTTCCGAACAGGGCGCCTCGGGATTCCCGGGTGCCGCCGGTGGCGGCGGCTCCCAGGGCGCGCCCGGCGCCGCGGGGCAGAGCGGCGGCTACGGCCAGTTCGGCGGCGGAGCCGGCCGGGAGCTCGCGGGAGGCGGTGCAGGCGGCGGAGGCGGAGGCGGTGGCTTCGGCGGCGGCGGAACCAGCTCGAAATGGCTGAAGCTGTTCCAGGGCAGCTACGCGGAACAGATCGGCTGGATGATCCCGCTGGCCCTGCTCAGCATCGTGCTCGGCCTGTGGCGGCGGCGTAAGGCCGAGCGGACGGACGTGCTGCGCGGCGGCTTCATCCTCTGGGGCGGCTGGCTGGTCGTCATCGGCCTGGTCTACAGCGAAATGAGCAGCATTCCGCACACCGCCTACATGTCCGTGCTCGCGCCCGCGACCTCCGCCCTGTCCGGCGCCGGGCTGGTCATGCTGTGGCGGGCGTACCGTGCGGGCGAGCGCCTGGGCTGGCTGCTGCCGGCGGCGGTGGCCGGTCAGACCGGCTGGACCTGGTACCTGTGGTCCGGCTACGCGGGCTTCGTCCCGTGGTTGCGCTGGCTGGGATTGCTCGTCGCGTGCGCGACGGTGGTGGTGCTGGTCGTGGCCCGGCTGCAGGGGCGTGTGCGCACCCGGTTCGCCGCCATCGCCGCGGCCGCCGCACTGGCCACCACCTGCGTCGGCACCGTGGCGTGGGCCTCGACCGCCTTCAACGTGAACAACGACGGCAGTGCGTTCGACGCCGGCGCCGGTCCGCAGGGCGGCAGTTCGAGAAGCCTCGGCGGCGGCCTGACGGCGTCCGCCACGCTCACCAGCGATCAGTCGAAGCTGTGGGCGTATGTGAAGGCGCGTCAGGACGGCGCCGAGTACCCGCTCGCGACCATCGGCTGGAACAGCGCCCAGGACTACATCCTGGCCACCGGCGAGACCGTACTGCCGATCGGCGGCTTCTCCGGCCAGGTGCCGGAACCCACGCTGAGTGCGTTCACCACGCTCGTGCAGCAGGGCAAGGTGCACTACGTGCTGAGCGGCGGTGCGGGCGGTGCGGGCGGCGGCGGGGGCGGAGGCGGAGGCTTCAGCGCCGGCGGCGGCACGACCGTCACCGTCAGCAGCCAGATCCAGTCCTGGACCCAAGCGCACTGCACCGCGATCCCGTCCACGGACTACGGGGTCGCGAGCACCGGCACCGGCCAAGGCAGCGGTGGACTGGGTGCCGGCGGCGCCGGACCGAACAGCAGCGGCAGCCTTTACCACTGCGGATGAAACGAACGGGCCCGTCGTGATGGACGCCAATCCATCACGACGGGCCCGTCTCGTGCGACGTGCGGGACTACTAGTAGATGCCGAGCTCTGAGACCTGAGCTCCGTTCTGCACGCTGTTGGCGGTGAAGCTGAGTTCGACGTACTGCTCACTGGTGCCCGAGGACAGCTTGATCGTGACCGTGTTACCGGTCGACGGGTTGAACGTGTACGTCGCCGAGGCAACCAACGTTGTCCAGGTGCTGTTGTTGGTGCTGCCCAGGATCGAGAACGTCTGGGTCCTGGTCTGCCAGACGCTCAGCGGCGGCAGATCCACGACCACCGAACTGAGCGAGTGCGTCGCGCCGAGGTTGACAGTCAGCGTCGAGGGCCAAACGCCGTCGGTGCTCTCCCAGTACGTGCCAGTGTTCCCGTCGTCCGCGTTCGCGGGCACGTAGTTCTGCGTGTGGCTGCTCGCGGTGATCGGCGCGTTCAGCGCGAGATTGGTCGTGCTGGTGCTGGTTCCGGTCCCCGACAAGGCAGCCGACAACGACGCGTTGGTGGCGTTGCTCGCCACGGTCAGCGTCCCGGAGGCCGAGCCGGTCGCGGTCGGGGTGAAGGTCACACTCGCGGTGCACGAAGCGCCCGCCGCGAGCGAAGTACCGCAGTTGTTCGTCTGCGCGAACGGACCCGAGACGGAGACCGAGGAGATGGTCGCCGCCGCGCCGCCGGTGTTGGACACCGTCACCGACTGCGCGGCCGTCGTGGACCCGACAACCTCACTGCCGAACGACAGAGAGGCCGGGGACGCGCTCAACGTGGCACTCCCGCTCGAGCTCACCGTCGACATCGTCACCTTGCTCACGATGAGCGTCTGGCTCGGCGTGGTCACCGCGAGACGCAGGTCGGCGCCCATGTTCTGGGCTCCGTCGAAATGAGCGCCCGTCAGCTGCACGGTGGCCGTGGCCCACGTACCGGTGCCGGGACTCGTGACCGATGGGCCGTTCTGGTAGGCGTTGGTCGCCGTGTCGTACTGCGCCATGAAGCCCTGACCGGACGAAGCCCAGTACGTCACCTGCAGATTGACCGTCGACGCGGTGGCCACCGCGCTGAACGGATCGAGCTGCAGGTAGACGTTGGCGCCCCCGGACCCGCTCTGCGATGTCGTCCAGGTCTCCACCGCCGGCGTGCCGCTCTGCGTGATCTGGGTCAGGTTTCCGTCAGCGCCCTGGTTCGTCTGGCCGATGCCGAGGAACGACAGACCCCCGCTCGTCGACCCGGGAGTCGCGGTGACCGTCGTGGCGCCGGTCGTGCTGGTCGGACAGGTCGCCGACGCCGTGCCGGACGGCGCGGCTCCGGCGACCACGTTCCACTCCGCCAGCGATGCGGCCGCGATGCCGGCCGTCGCGCAGATCGTGCCGTCGGACTGCACTGTTTGCGGCACTGCGTTGCCCGTCGCCGCGTCCACCAGGTGGTAGGTGCCCGAGTTCAGGTTCAGCCCGCTGGGGACGATCGCGATCTGGTTGTCGTACGCGGTTCCGGACGTGATGTTCGCCAACGTGAGGGCGGCGCTGGTATTGCTGCTGGCGACGGTGGGCACGACCTGGAGCACGCTCGCGTTCGCCAGTTGCGCGTACGCAGGGGCGTAGGAGGCCATCTGCCCTGCCTGGGTGAGCACCGTCCCACCGCCGTTCTGATACGCGGTCAGATTCGCATCCACGCCGTTCAGCGGATAGACCGCCTTGAACTGCGACAGGCTGACCGCGCCGTTGTTCACCTCCTGGCTGGTCACGACCGCGAAGCCGGACTGGTAGTTCTCCCACATCGCGGTGAGCGCGTCCTCGACGCCGGCCACACTGCCGCCGGAAGTGTTGCCATAGCCCTGCGAGAGGTCCATGTAGACCGCGGCCGGCTGCTGCGGATACGAGCCCGACATCCCTTGCAGCGTCGAGACCCACTTGAGGTAGATCGGGAAACCGACCGTGTCCTTCTGCGTGCTGTCATGGATGAAGAAATCCTCGCCGGCACCGTCCGGAAGACCCATCGCGTAGTTCGAGAGCCACTGAACCGCCTGCGCGCCGAGCTGTGTGCTGTCGCTTGGCGCGGTCCACTCCTGGGCGACCTTCACGCCGTACGCGCGGGCCAGACTGCCGAACGTGAGGGTGAGCCCCGGCGACTGCGCGGCGTCGTCGACGATCGCGACGTTGTACTGCTTGGCCAGTTTGAAGAAGACGTCCGGGTTGTTCGCGTACGAAGGCGCGTTCCCGAGGTGCCCACCGTAGTAGTAGTACAGCGGCGTGCTCGCGGTGATGTTGCGCACGTCGGCCGTGAGCTGGTTGTACGTCGTCTGCACGCTCCAGGCGCGGAAGGCCTGGTAGACGCCGGCCAACGCCTGGCCCGGATCGGCCGCCGGGACCTGGCTGAACGACGTGTACGTCGTGCTGAAGTCCGAGTTGAACGTCGCGATCGTGCCATAGGTGGCCGGCAGATACGTGTTCTGGAATTCGGTGATGTCAGCGCTCGCCCAACCGCCGGGGGTGCCGTTCAGGTCCCACTGCGCGTCGAGGAAGCCGTAGTTGAGGATCGAGCCGCCGTAACCGGCCTCACCGGCGATGTGCTGGATCGTGTCCGTCACGTACGTGAAGTACTCGGACTGCTCAGTCGTGTTCCACCAGGCCGGCGCGGAGCCCGTGGCTCCGGTGTCGCTGACCTCGAAGTCGGTGATCCACGACGCGGGGCTGCCGCCCCATCCGGACTGCCAGAAGATCGGGATCAGCTGGATCCCGGCCGCGGAGGCGTTGGCGAGCTCGGTGTCGAGTTCGGTGAAACTGAAGGTTCCGGCGGAGGGCTCGATCGTGCCCCACGGCATGTTGATCTCGGCGGAGTTCAGGCCGTCCGCCTTGAGCGCCGCGAAGCTCGCCTCCGACCACGCGGTGCCATTGTTGTCCCACTGAAGCTGCGTGGACCAGATCGGTGTGACCGGCGAGGCGGTGGCCGCGTGCGCGTGGGACGCGGCGGCCACCTGGAGTCCGCCGGTGGCCAGTGCGCCGGCGGCGGCGAGCGCCACGAGTGAAGATTTCCGTTTGAGGGTCATCTTTGAATTCCTCTCATCCACGTCAGAGGCCCGTGACATCGAGTTCGGAGACCTGGGCGCCGTTCTGCACACTGTTGGCGGTGAAACCGAGCTCGACGTACTGCTCGCTGGTGCCCGAGGGCAGGCTGACGGTGACCGTGTTACCGGTCGACGGGTTGAACGTGTACGTCGCGGAGGCGGCGAGCGTTGTCCAGGTGCTGTTGTTGGTGCTGCCCAGGATCGAGAACGTCTGGGTCCTGGTTTGCCAGGCGGTGGACGGCGGCAGATCCACGACCACCGAGTTGAGCGCGTGTGTCGCACCGAGATTGACGGTCAGCGTGGACGGCCAGGCGCCGTCAGTGCTCTCCCAGTACGTGCTCGTATTTCCGTCGTCGGCGTTGGTGGCCACGTAGTTCTGCGTGTGGGTGCTCGCGGTGATCGCAGCCTTCAGCGCCAGGTTGGTCGGGGCGTTGCTCGCGCCGGTCCCGGTCAGGCCGACTTTGGTCGGGCTGTTGTTGGCGTTGCCGGTCACGGTCAGCGTGCCGGTGCGGCTGCCGGTGGCGGTCGGGGTGAACGTGACCGTCACCGTGCAGGAGGCGTTCACCGCGAGTGAGCCGCAGGTGTTCGTCTGGCTGTAGTCACCGCTCACCGTGACGCCGGAGATCGTCGCCGAGGCGGTGCCGGTGTTCGTGACGGACACCGACTGGGTCGCCGCCTTGTTCCCGACAGTCGTGCTGGGGAACGTGAGCGAGGCCGGGTTGGTGCTCAGGACCGGGCCGGAAGCGGTGCCGGTGCCCGAGAGAGTCACGGTGTTGGTTTCGCCGCCCGCGTTGACGGTCAGCGTGCCGGAGCGGCTGCCGGTGGCCGTCGGGGAGAACGTGACGCTCGCCGTGCAGCTGCCGTTCGCCGCGATCGACGAGCCGCAGTTGTTGGTCTCGGCGAAATCACCGCTGACGGAGATCGACGACACCGAGGCGGCCGAGCTGGTCGGGTTGCTGACCGACACGCTCTGCGCGGCGCTGGTCGAGCCCGTCACGACCGAGCCGAAGCTGAGCGAGCCGGGACTGACCTGCACCGTGGATCCCGGGTACGGCGGGTAGACCGGGGTCGGCTTGGTCGTGGTGCAGGTGGCGGGCAGGATCCCGGAGTTGCCGCCGTCATCGGTGATCTTGAAGCTCCCGCTGTCGCACGTATAGCTCGGCGAGTTGCCCAGATTGGCCTGGGCGACGTCGGTGGCGGTCACGTTGGTGAAGGACACCGAAGCGCCGGTCTGGTCCTGTAGGGCGAATGTGCCGGTGCCGATGATGCTCACGTTGCTGAGATCGACACCGTTGACGGTGCCCTGGATCCATTGGATCGCCTCAAACGGGCTTTGCTCGATCAGGGCATTGCTGACGTTGATCGGCCCGGCGATGGTGGCCTGCTGGGCGTCGAACCAGAGCGCGCCGTCGCCGAACTGCCAGTTGTCGTCGAGGTCCCCGTCGCGGATCAGCGTGTTGTTCTCGACCGTGTACAGGCCGACCGGCGTCGAGGTGAACCGCTGCGCGACGGTTATGCCGCCGCCTTCGTTGATGCCGGTGTCCACGACGAGGTTGCCGGAGATCGTGTTGTCGTTGCCGCCGTAGGCCGCGATGCCGTTCGCGAGCTGCTGCAGCTGAACGGTGTTGTCGGAGATCGTGTCCTGCGAATCCGCGCCGATGGCCGAGTCCGACCAGAGCGCGAGGCCGTCGTCACCGGTGTTGCGGATATTGCTGTTGGTGATCGTCGAGCTCGTCACGCTGCCGTGCAGGTTGATGCCGTCAGCCGTCGTGTCACGGATCCGCATGCCGCTGAAGGTCAGATTCGTCATCGGCCCGTCCATCCAGGCCCCGACCTTCTCGTGCTCGATCCAGATGTCCGAGACGGTCGAGTTGCTCATCGCGCCGCCGATGCCGTTGACCTGCGCGCTGTCGACACGCTGTTGCACGTCGCCGAAGATCGCAAAATTCGACAGGTGCACGTTCGTGCTCGCCGCCAGCGTGTTCGTCGGGGTCCCGTTGCCGTAGAAGCCGGGCGCGGTGCCGGTGACTGTGGAGTACCACATTCCCGCGCCCTCGACGGTCACGTTGTTGACGATGATGTGGGCCGGAACGTTGTAGGTGCCTGCCGGGATCCACACCGTGCCACCGGAACCGGCCGCAGTGATCGCCGCGTTGAACGCGCTGGTCGCATCCGTAACACCGGTCGGGTCAGCGCCCTCACTCGTGACCGAGACCGAGCCCGCCGGCTGAGCAAGCGGCGCGGCCACGTTCTGGAAGTCGGCCAAGTCGATCGTGTACGAGGACGCGGTGTCCTCCGAGTCGACCTGCAGTCTGAAGGCCGTACCGGCCGGATACGTCGTCGTGAACCGGCGGTGCGTCTCGTCGAAGAAGTGGTGCGCCTTGGTGCCCGGGGTGTTGGTGAACGGGTAGGTGCCGTAGTACCAGCTGTACGCGTTGGTCAGCGAGAAGTCGGTCTGCTTGGTGCCGTTGACGTACAGCGAGAGCGGCGCCGTGTAGACCGCGCCGGTCGAGGTGTCCGGGATGCTGTACCGGAAGTCGATCGAGTTCGTCGCGATCGGTGTGGTGAACGTGACGTACTGGCCGGCGCCCTGCAGGGTCACCGCCTTGCGACCGGACGCCTCGTCAGCCAACTGACCCTGCGTGTAGCTCGGGCCGATGACCGTCCCGTTCGTCGGCTCGCTCTCCGCCTCGACCTCGACGTACGGCAGGTTCGCGCCACTGCCGCCGGTGGCGGTCGAACCCGCGCTCGCTGCCGCGGTCGTGGCGGTGCTCGACGTCGTGCCGGCGACCGCGGCGTCCGCCACGGATATCGTCGCCGCGGCCAGGCCCGAAGCCAGCAGCGCGACGCCGCCGGTCAACGCGACGGCTCGTCGCAGCCTTCGGATGATCTGTGACAACTCCTGCTCCTTTCGCCGCGCAAGCGATGGCGGAAGCCGCCGCGCCATGCGGCAGGTGGGTAGAGCCGCGTCGCGGGGACGCGACGCGATCGCCGGAGGGCGCGGCGATTTACCGGGGACCGTAACAGCGTCGACACATGTCCGCAATATACGGACACCTAACTGTCGGTTTTTGCCAACAACGTCAACTATTTCCATTGACCGCAAGTACATTTGCGAATCAGCCCCCGACCCCTTGACCCCTGACGACCGTTCAGCGATCCTGGAAAGTTCGCCCTGGCGACGGCCGTTCCTCGAAAATTACGCAAAACGCAACAAGGCAGACTATTGCCATATATCCGTACGGGATGCACACTTGGCCATGTCCCTGACATACCCACGTTAGGTCAAGACATGACTATATTTTCCCTTACTCGCTCACGTGCCACCGGCGTGGCCGCCGCGGTCACCGCCGCGACCGTCGCCGCGGCGCTCGGCCTGTTCGCCGTCACGAACGCCCCGCACGCGCACGCGGCCACCGCCAAGCACCGGGTGCTGTTCGACGACGCGCACGCCGAGACGGCCGGCAACGCCGACTGGATCATCAGCACCGCGATGCCCGACCCGACCGTGCAGAACCCCGATCCGCAGGCCGAGACCGACTGGACCGGAGCCATCTCCTCCTGGGGCGTGGCGCTGCAGAAGACCGGCGGCTACTCCCTCGAGACCAACACCAAGGCGATCACCTACGGGGACACGTCGAACCCGCAGGACCTGTCGAACTTCGACGAGCTCGTGCTGCCCGAGCCGAACACGCTGCTCACCGCCGCGGAGAAGACCGCGGTCATGAAGTTCGTGCAGAACGGCGGCGGACTGTTCCTGGTCGTCGACCACACCGGCAGCGACCGGAACAACGACGGCTACGACTCGCCCGCCATCGCCAATGACTTGATGAAGAACAACTCGGTGGACGGCAACGACCCGTTCGGCCTCTCGGTGGACCTGCTCAACATCGTCAGCGGGTTCCCGAAGGCGATCAGCGACTCGTCCAACGCGGTGATCAACGGCCCGTTCGGCACCGTGACCGGCGGCGCCATCTACAACGGCACCACCATGACGCTGCACACCGCCGACAACCCCAATGCCAAGGGGCTGGTCTACGTCGCCAACGCCACGCCCGGCGGAAGCACCGGCGCCTTCTTCGCCACCAGCACCTTCGGCAGCGGCCGGGTGGCGATCTGGGGCGACAGCTCGGACATCGACGACGGCACCGGGGAGAGCGGCAACACCCTGTACGACGGCTGGAACGACCCCAACGCCACCGACGCGCAGCTCGGCCTGAACGCCACCGCGTGGCTGGCCGGCGGAGGCACGTCCACCACCTCGCCCACGCCGACCACGACGCCGACCGGCACGCCGAGCCCGACCCCGACCTCCACGGCGTCCCCGACACCCACCCCGACCCCGACAGGCACCGGCGGCTCGTCCTGCACGGCGGCCCAATTGCTGGGCAACTCCGGCTTCGAGACCGGCTCCGCCTCGCCGTGGACGGCCTCGTCCGAAGTGCGGATCAACAGCTCCGCCTCCGAGCCGGCGCGCTCGGGATCATACGATGCCTGGCTCGACGGCCGCGGGACCGCGCACACCGACACCCTCTCCCAGCCGGTGAGCGTGCCGACCGGCTGCTCCACCGCGGCGCTCGACTTCTGGCTGCACATCAACACCGCCGAGACGAGCACGACGACCGCCTGGGACAAGATGTCCGTCGAGGTGCTCGACAGTTCGGGCAGCGTTCTCAGCACTCTGGGTACGTTCTCGAACCTCAACGCGGCCAGCGGCTACGTCCGGCACAGCTACAACCTCGCGGCGTACGCGGGACAGACCGTGACGCTGGAGTTCACCGCGACGGAGGGCTCGAAGCTGCAGACCTCCTTCGTCCTCGATGACACGTCGGTGAACGTGTCCTGATCCGGTCCGGCGCGGCGGCGGAGATCCCGCCGCCGCGGCGGCACGTCGTTCGTTGCGATCAGCTCGCGGGCATCAGTTGGGCCATGTTGAACTCGGCCACGTTCTTGTTGTCGCCGATTCCGCCGCCCCACTCCAGGTAGCCGTTACGGACTCCGGTGTCCACGTTGTTGAGCATCGTGGAGATCGAGAACACGGTGTTCGGCGTGGCGCTCACCGAGGTGAGATCACTCCAGGGCAGCGCCACCTGGTACAGCGTGGTGTGGTTCGTATCGTCCCTGGTGACGTTGACGGTCGCGTCAGTGACCTGTCCGGAGCCCTGGGACGGGCTGGTCCACCGGTAGAGCTGTGAGCCGGAGGGCGTGAGCGCGGCGCCGTACTCGTAGTGCCCGTTGACCGAAGCGGTGCTCGTCGTGGCCGACGATCCCGGCACATCGGAGGTGGCCGCTACCTGCAGGCTGTCACCTTGCCAGATGTTTCCCCCGGTGTAGAGCTGTGAGAAGGCGGCCTCGGTGATGTCCGCGGTGATGTAGAGGTTCGTGGCATCCCAGTTGAACCACATCTTGCCGGACAGGTAGGACGAGCCGCCGTAGGGCAGCGAGCCGACCAGCGATCCCCAAGTCCCGTCCGCGGTGGTGGCCAGGTCGACGTAGGGGCCGTCCTGAACGTCCGCGACCGTCCACGAACTGCCCAGGCTCTTGTAGACCACGGGTAGGAAGGTGACGTGCCCGGACAGGGCCTCCGAGGACAGGCCGCCGGAGATGACGCTCGTCACCGTCAATGGATAGATGGTGGCGAAGCTGATTCCGGTCACCGGCACGGTCACGGTCGCGGTCGATCCGGCGGCGATGGTCGCGCTGACCGGCTGGGTGCCCGAGTTGCTGCCGAGCTTCCAGTCGATCCCGGTCACCGTCGTCGGAGTGTCTGACGGGTTGTCGAGCACGACCTGCAGCGACCCGGCGGCCGGGCTGGTCCCGGTGATCACCGGAGTGGCCTTCTCCGGGGTGGCGCCGGAGGTCACCGTTTCCGCGTTGACCGCGCCCTCGGTGTACGGTCCGGCCGCGCCGGTGAACGCCGTCGTCGCGTCCAGTTCAGTCTGGGTGCCGGGACTCGCGGTGCCCGGAATCGTGACGTTCCAACTGGCCGTCACCTGCTGACCGGGGCCGACGCTCGGCAGCGATACCGGAGTAGACGCGGCGACCGTCCAGCCGCTCGGCGCGGTCAGGCCGAACTGGAGGCCGCGTACGGCCTGGGTGCCGGTGTTGGTGAAGGTCTCGGTCGCGGTCATCGTCGTGGCCGGTTTCACGATGGCCGGCGCCTGCAGAGTGAACGGGTCCTGCACCACGATCGGGGTGCTGCCGGTCACGCCGTTCACCCGCACCAGGATCGTCGCCGCGCCGGGCGCGCGCATGGTGACCACGCCGGCGTCGCTGACCGTTGCGACGCGCGGGTCGCTGCTGGAGTACGTGACGTGGGCGTGCGACAGGTCGGCGAAGGACTGGTCGTTGTCGACCGCCTCGACGATGTTGCTGGCGCTGGCGTGGTTCTGCTCCAGCGACGAGTTCGTGTCCGGGGCGATCCACGGGTTGGTGCCGGTCAGGTCCAACGTCTGGCCGGGCTGGAAGGCCACCTGGTCGGGCTGGACGGCGACCGACTGCACCTGGGGCGTGATCGCGCCGTGCACGGTCACAGTGCCGGAGCCGACCGTGCCTGCCGCGTCGGTGGCGACACGGAACTGATACGCGCCGTCGGCGACGACCTGCTTCAGGCTCGTCTCGTCCCATGTGCTGAGGCTGGATACCTTCACCGACAACGTGATGTGCTGGGTCTGGCCGGGCTGCAGCACCTTCGTCTTCTGGAACCCGGCGAGCTGCTCGTTCTCGACGTCACTGCTCGCGGCTCCCGGCGGCGCGACGTACAGCTGCGCGACGGTGGTTCCGGCCGCGGCGCCGGTATTGGTGACGTCGAAGCCGACCCGCACCGTCCCGTCCGCGGACGCGGTGGCCGGGCCGACGTTGATGTTGGAGTACTTGTACGTGGAGTAGGACAGGCCGTAGCCGAACGGGTAGGTGGGCGTGCCGGTGAAGTACATGTAGGTCCGGCCGAGCCCGCCGGTCTGGGACGGAGTCAGCCCGTAGTTGTTCATCGCCGCGAGCTGCGAATCATTGGCGTACCAGGTGAAGTTCAGGTGCCCGGCCGGGTTCTGCTGACCGAAGAGCACCTGCGCGAGCGCGGTGCCCTGGCTTTCCCCGTTGTACCCGCTGAACACGATCGCCGGGAAGTCCTGCTGCGCCTGCTGGATGTCGTACGGACCGTCGGCCTGCATCACCAGCGCGGTCCGCGGGTTGCCGAGCGCCGAGACCTGACTGATCAGGGAGTCGTAGTTCCCCGGCAGGGCCAGCGTGCTGCGGTCGTTGCCCTCGTCGGCCACGCTCAGATCAGATCCGGCGACCACGATCACCAGGCTGGCGGTCTTGATCGCGGCCTGCGTCGCGGCCGAGCACGAGGCCGCCGTGGTGGCCGTGGTCGAGGTGCCGCAGGCGTCGAACGTGACGGTCGCCGCCGGGTTGGCCGCCTTGACCGCCGAGGTGATGCCCTGTACGGCGTTGACCTGCAACGTCGGATCGCCGGAGTATCCGCCGAGCGTCACCGTGTTCGCCAGGTTCCCGACGACGACCACGCTGGACAGCCCGGCCGGGTTCACCGGCAGCAGCTTCGACGACGTGCCCGACACATTGTTGTTCTGCAGCAGCACGATGTCGTTCGCAGCGATCTGCTCCGCCAGTGTTTGGTGAGCCGGGCTCTCGATCTGCGACTTGGTGATGGAGGTGTACGCGACCTTGCTGGCCGGGTCGAATTCGCCGGTCTCCATCCGCGTGGTGAACAATCGGGTCAGGGCCGAGTCGATCACCCCGGACGACAGTATCCCGAGGTCGATGGCCGCGTTGATGTTCTGCGACGTCAGCTCGCCGCCGGCGCAGTTGAGCTGGGTTCCCGCGCGGATCGCGTAGGCCTGCCCGCCCGCCGCAGCGGAGATCTGCTTGCCGGTGCTCGTATTCGTCCACATCGTGCCGTTGGTCGTCCAGCCCGGCGGCGCCCAGTCGTGCGACGACGAGCTGTAGATGTCGCCGATCGCCCCGCAGTCGGAGGTTGTGTACCCGGCGAATCCGTAGGTCGCCTGCAGCAACTCGTCAACCGTGTACGTATTCGCCGGGGACGGCGTCCCGTTGACCGCGTTGTAAGACGTCATGATGCCGGAGACGTGCGCGTTCTCCACCAGGCTGGCGAACTGCTTGGTGTAGTAGTCCCGGATGTTCGCGTCGGTGGTGTTGGAGCTCCCGGTGTGCCGGGAGTCCTCCACGTTGTTCAGCGCGTAGTGCTTGGCGGTGGCGGCGACCTTCAGGTACGGGGTCTGAGACTGGCCGGTGATCGTCTCGCCCTGGTAGCCGTCGACGAACGCGTCCGCCATGGTGGACGTGAGGAACGGGTCCTCGCCGAACGACTCGTTCGTCCGACCCCACAGCGGATCCCGGTCCATATTGACGTTCGGCGCCCAGAAGGTCAGCGACCCGTAATCCGCCGCCGCCGGGCCCAGGTTGTTCTGCCCGGTGCCCCACAGCGATTTGTCGAGGAAGCCGCGAACCTCATCGGAGATCGCCGACGTCTCCTGGTAGGTCAGCTGCGGATCCCAGGTCATCGACGAGGCGAAGTTCACCGGGAAGCTCGTCGCGTGCACGCCACCGGCAACGCTGCCGCGATTGGTGTCCGCACCCAGCGTATTGACACCGTGCTGGCCTTCGCTCCAATACGTGTACTGCTGCACCCCCAACCGAGGGATCGCCGGGGCACTGTTCGTCTGCAGCTGCGCGACCTTCTCGGAGAGCGTCATCCGCGATACCAGGTCCGCGGCCCGCTCGGCGAACGAATAGTGCGTGTTCAGGTAGACCGGCAGCCCCGCGGTGGCCGCCGATGCTCCCGACGCCGAGGCCGTTTGCGCGGCGGCCGCCGGACCCGCCTGTGCGCCGGCCGGGATGGCCGCGACGAGGCTCGCCGCGCACACGGCGGCGAGCAGTCGCGGCCGCGGGGACCTGAGCACCTTCATAGCTGACTCCTCGGAGGCTGTCTGTGGGTCGCTTCCAGAAGGTGTATCTACAACCGATAGTGTTATCAACGCAAGATCGCCCGACAATCTTTGCGGGTCTGGCCTCCGACTAGGCGATATGACACTTCGCTTTGCTTCGATAGCGTTCAGATCGACCGCGACTGTAAATTAATTCGGTCCCACACGGCGCACTGTCACAGTCGAGTGGACGGCGTGGCGCGAGGGCTCTTCGCCGCGAAGATGCTGTGATGCGTCACCGTTGGATGAGCAGCCGACGGAGCGATGGTCGGGGAGGTGGGGCTTCCAGCCAGCAGCGCCACGGTGATCGCGCCGGCCACGGCGATCACCCCGACGCCGCTCGCCGCCGCGCTCCGGCGGGTTCTGCCTCGCCGATTGCCTTGCTCACGCACCTGCTGCGCGGTCAGCCGAGGGTGCGCATGCTGGTTGGCGAAGTCGTACACCTGGTCGACGGGGCCCGCATACGTGCGCGGGAATCCATCGCCGTCATTCACCGCGCGTAACGCGGCACGGCCGCGGGCCAGGCTCGCCATGGCCGCGTTGGCTGTCACACCGGTTTCGACCGCTATGTCCTCGATACTCAGGCCGCACAGGTGGCGCAGGACCGCGGCCCGGCGCTCGTCCTCGCCGAGCGAACGCAACGCCTGCACGAACGCGAGCTGCTCCACGCCGGGCGGCACGACGTCGCGCTCCACGTGGATGCCGCGGCGCGACCGCACCCGGAAGACCGTAAGACGCCACGCCACGGTACGGATCCACGAGTCGGGTGCCGTCTGCAGGTCGAAGTGCGACCGCTGGTCCCAAGCCCGGATGTACGCCTCCAGAACAACGTCCTGGGCCTCTGCCCAATCGCCGGTCAGCGCGTATAGCTGGCCGACCAAGCGGGAGTACGACACCGAAAAGAAGGCATCGAACTCCTCTTCCCCCATCACGCGCGCATCTCCTGTGGCTCCCCTGGCGATCCCGTACCGGCAGATCCGGTCGTAGATATACGCACGGGAGCCGCGTCCGGTGACAAGCGATCACCGTGACGTGCGCCACTTTAGAGACGCGCGCGCGTCTGGGGGGTGTGCGCTCGGGGCTACGCCCGCATCTCGTAGGCGCCCGAGAGCCCGGCGACCGTCTCCCAGATCCGCCCGAAGCGCGCCTCGTCGACGACCGGCTTGCGGACCGCGCCGAGCGCCCACGCCTGCTGCGCGTCGGTCGAGGAGGCCTTGCCGTGCAGGGCGATCGCGTACTCGGAGAAGTCGCGCACCAGGAAGTCGAAGATCTGGTCCACCAGCTCTCGCTCCAGGCCGACCAGCGCGGCCTGCTCCAGGATCAGCTGGCCGTAGACGACCAGGGTGAACAGGTGGCCGAGGTTGAGCAGGAAGTCCAGGTCCTTCTGCTGCTCGTCGCTCGGCGGGCAGGTGGTCAGGAAGTGCACGAGCGCCTCGGCCTGCTCGGTGAAGCGGGCGACGTTCGGCACGTCGGCGGCGTTCCGATACGCCGTGCGCCAGTCGTGGAAGCGGACCTTGCCGAGGCCGCGCGCCGGGCCCTGCCGGAACAGGAAGTCGTCGTCGCCGGCGTCGAGGCGGGTCGGGACCTCGGCGTACTCCTGGGGCGTGAAAAGGTAATTCGGCATGAACTTCAGCACGAGCGCGAGATTGACGTGGACCGTGCCCTCCAGCTTCGGCAGTGCCCTGATGTAGTGCGTCGCTTCGTTGAAGTACGTGTCCTTCTCAAAGCCCTTGGCGGCGATCACATCCCAGAGCAGGTCGACAACGCGCTCACCCTCCGACGTCACCTTCATCTTGGTGATCGGATTGAACAGCAGGTATCGGCGGTCCTCGTCGTTCGCCGTGCGGAAGTAGTCCACGGCTCGGGCGCTGAACAGCTTCATCGCGATCAGCCGGGCGTAGGCGTCGACGAAGCCCTGGCGGACGTGCGGGAAGTCGGTGACGGGGTGGCCGTAGAGGATCCGGTTGTGCGCGTGGGTGATCGCCTCGTAGAAGGAATGCTCGCTGATTCCGACCGAGGCGGTGCACAGGTTGAACTTGCCGACATTCACCGTGTTCAGAGCGGCGCTGAAAGCCTCGGGCCCCGCGTGCAGGATGTCGGCCTCGGCCACCGGATACTCGTGCAGATTGAACTCGCTGACGAACATCTGCGAGGCGACGACATTCCGCACGAGTTCGAACTTCTCGTGCCGGCTGTCGACGGCGAAGAACACGTAGCCGTCGGGGCCTTCGACGTCCGCGCGGCGCCCGAACACCGAGACCATCCCGGCCACGTTGCCGTTGCCGATGTAGTACTTGCCACCGGTGGCGAGAAAACCGCCCTGGCCGTCGGGGGTGAGGATCATGTCGGTGGAGTAGACGTCCGCGCCGTGTTCCCGCTCGGACAAGCCGAAGGCGAAGACATGGCCCTCGTCCAGCAGCGCCACAGCACGCTGCTTCGCCTCGGCGTTGCCGCTCATCCAGATCGGCCCGAGGCCGAGGACGGTGACCTGCCAGGCATACCAGTACGGCAGACCGTAGAACCCGAGGATCTCGCTCAGCGCGGCGTTGCGCGCGGTGTCCCAGCGCTTGTCCGCGGCGCCGCCGGCTTCGGCCGCCGGGGTGTTGAAGGTCGCGAACAGCTTCTCCTCGGCGACGAACTTCAGGAAGTCGTCGTACCAGACGCGGTCCAGGTCCTCGGCGAGCAGGCGCTGCTTGCCCCGGCTCTCGAACCAGTCGACGACGGCCGTGAGCAGCCGCCCGGTCTCCTCGTCGAACACCGACGGGTCGAAGGCGCGGGGATTGAAGAGCGTGGTCATGCCCCGAATGCTACCAGCGGGTAACTTGATGGCGGAAGAGCCGCCGCCGACCGAAGCCAAATGCCGAGTACGCCTGCGTGAGTGCATTCGGTCGTCGGGTGACCCTTCGTGTTGCTAGGGTGCGGCCATGCAGGGTGTGGGACTCGGTGCGGCCGGTGACCGGGCGCGGGTGGAATTCGGCGCGTACTTCGCCGACCACCAGCGCGAGGTCAGCATGCTGGCATACCGGCTGTGCGGGGAACCGCATGTGGCCGAGGAGATCACGGCGGACGCGTTCGCCGAGGCTTGGCGGTGCTGGGACGAACTGACGCGCGCCGGGAATCCGCAACCGGAGGCGATGCGCGCGATCGTGGAACGGCTCGTACAAGGGCGCGTGCGCACGGCCGGGCCTATGCAGGTGTCGAAGGGTGCTGTGGAGCCGGACGGCGCGCGCGTCCGTGCGCTTCTGGCGGAACGCATAACGCTGATTCCTTCGCAGGACGCGCCGACGGTCGTCATAGCCCGGATAACCGAGCCGGTCGAGCCGAGCGAGCCGGAAGCGCCCGCCACCAGGTTCCGGCGACCGATCGTGCTCAGCGCGGTGATCGCCACCGGCGCCGTCGTGGTGCTCGGGGCGATCGCGATGGCCGCCTCGAAGGGCAGCGGAGCCACGCACGCGAACCAGTCGCCGCTCTCCCTCGCGGCGACCGGCACGATCGACGCGGGAGCGACGGGATCGCTCACGACCGGCGCCGCGGCAAGCGCCAGCCCCTCCCGATCAGCCTCGGCCAGTCCGAGCCCATCCTCCACCAGCGCCTCTCCGACGGCGACGCACTCAGCCAGCGCGACGCCTTCTCCCACCAACGCCGCCACCTCGGCTGCGGCTTCCACAGGCGCCGCGGGCGGCTCGGCAAGCTCCAGGGCGACGACGTCCGATGCGCTGTCGGCTTCCGCGTCGGTGAATCACGGCAGCAACGGCTCATGGACCCAGCTCAACGTCTCGACCTCCGTCGACCAGACTCTCAGCGCACTGACGATCACGATCACGGTCGCCGACTGCCCCGGCCTGTCCGCGGCGGGCGCCTGGGACTCCGGCTCGGGCAGCCAGTTCAACGAGACGACCACCCAGAACGCCGACGGCTCGATCACCTACGTGTTCGAATTGGCCTCTGGCGACGAGGTCACTCCCGGCGGCATCACGTTCGCGGCCCAGTTCAGCCACGCCTATCACAGCTGGAACCCGTCCGCCGACACCTACTCCGTTACCGCCGAGGTGGCGGATTCCAATGCCACCGGCAGTTTCGGCGGCGCCTTCTGAAAGGGCGTGCCGACGCCGGACCGCTCGTGAGCGGCACGGCGGCGGCACTCGCATCGCCCGCAATCAATGACCTGGCGGCGTCTACCTCACGGCCTCGGTCTCGGCGCCGACCGGTGCGTCCCAGTCGATCCGGTACCGCTGCTCCGACCCCATCGTCCTCTCGAAGTTCATCAGCTTGAAGAAGATCGGCATCATCGCGTGCATCACCTTGCGGGCGACGGGTCCGGGGGTCTTGGCGCTGTTGGTCCGGGCGCCGCGCTTCGTGATCCGCTCCACCCGCTCGCGGCGCAGCCCCTCGTACGCGGTGAATGCCGCGGCGGCGTCGGGCAGATCACGCAGACACCGCGCCAGTTGGATCGCGCTCTCGATCGCGAGCGAGGCGCCTTGGCCGGTGCTGTTCGAGGGCGCGTGGACGGCGTCGCCGACCAGCACCATCCGGCCGCGGTGCCAGTGCGGGACCGGAGGCATGATGTGGATCGCCCCGGTGATGTCGAGGTTCTCCGCGGTGGTACGGCTCGCCAGCAGTTCGCCCGGCACGTCGCCCGCGTACGTCTCGCGCAGCGTCCGCAGCCACTGCTCGGCCGGGATCGCCCGGGCCTCGGTCAGTGACATGTACGACTTCGAGGGCAGGTTCGCGCCCCAGGTGATCCGGCCGTCCGCCATCTTCCAGTAGAGGTAGTACGCACGCCCGCCGAACGCGAACGTCGCGACGCCGGGCTCGGGGTCGAGGTCGGGACCGGCCTCGACGTAGCCCTGAAGGGCGAGCATGCCGGTGTAGCCGGCGCCGGGAGCCTGCGGATCGATCAGCGTTCGCACGGTGGAGCGGACGCCGTCGGCGCCGATCAGGATGTCGGCGGTCGCGCTTGAGCCGTCATCGAACCGCGCCGTGACCGAGTTCGGGCCCTGGTCGGCGCCGATCAGCCGCTTGCCGTACTCGAAGCGGACGCCCGCCTCGACGGCCCGCTCGCGCAGCACCCGCTGCAGGTCGCCGCGGCCGACGACCTGCAGCGGCTCCACGTCGGCCAGGCTCGGCAGCCGGCGGCTGTTCTCGCCGACCGCCATGACGGTCCCGACGATCGGCGTCGCCACCGCGCGGACCGCGGCGTCGGCGCCGATGAGGCCGAGCGCGGCCATGCCGTTGGGGGCCAGGGCGAGGCTGCCGCCGATCCCCTCGGTGGGAGCCGGGTACGCCTCGTGGACGGTCGCCTGGATGCCCGCCTTGACCAGGGCGGTCGCGGTGACGGGTCCGGCGATGCCGCCGCCGATGACGAGTGCCGTGCGGACCTTGGTGGATGTGTCTGTGTACATGGATCTCTCCCGTGAATGCGTTGCGTCGGTGATCGGGGCACCGGGGACGCGCACGGGGACCTGGCTATCCTTGGGTTGCCACCTCGTGGCCGGGTCCGTTTCGCGCGGTCTGCGGTGCGAGTGCGTTGCGAGGGGTCGGCAGCGTGCTGCCATCCCGGGCCCCGGCGGCGGTGTTGGCGCACCGCCTCGGGGCCGCATCATCTCGCCAATCCATCGGCGTGGTTGCTCAAGGGCTGCTCAATCCGTGTCGAGGCCCCTCTCCGCGAGCTCGGCCAGTTCCGGGGGCAGTTCGCCGGTCGCGTGGTAGGCGTTCCAGGTCGCGAGATCGGGGAACGTTCCCGAGGTCAGCTCGTCGAGAAAGGCGCTGGTCCAGGCCGCTTCGGCGGCAAGCATCGCCAGCGTGAACTCGTCCTCGACGAGGAAGAGGCGAGGCACGTCCCCGAGGTGCTCGGCAAGCGTGGCGCGACGAGCGGCGATCGACTCCGCGAGCGCGCCGAGCCTGGTCCGCAGCAGGGCGATCACCTCGTCCGGCGGCAGGACCATGTGCACCGACAGCCCGGCGGCGAACCTCGGATGCTCGGGCTCCGGCGTCGAGAGCAGCTCCCTGGTCCAGTCGAGCATCTCCTGCCGCCCGGCCTCGGTGATCCGGTACACCGTCCGCTCCGGGCGAGCCCCCTGCCGACTGGTGCCCACCACCTCAAGGAACCCGTGCTTCGCCAGGTTCTGCACGACGGTGTAGAGCGAGCCCCACTTCACGTCCATGTCCTGGTCCTTGCCGCGCGTGCGGATGAGCGAGGCGATCTCGTACCGGTGCATCGGCCGCTGGACGACCGTGGCCAGCACCGCCAGGGCCATCAGATTCTCGACCTTGCGCTTGGCCGCCATCGTCCCCACCTCTCACCCGTATTACTCGTCGACAAATATACGTCGGCGAGTAATTGAGCGCAAGCCCACTCCCGGGCGCATCTGGCCACACTTCAAGCGCTACATGGCCCTAGTCGAATCTGCCCCTACCAACGATCCGGCCGGCACTCACGTCGACGCGGAGAGGCCGACCGAGGAGGAACCCGCCGCGCGCGTGCGACTGCCCGCGCAGCGACAGGCTCCTGCGCGGGTAGTCGTCGGCGGAGTCAGGCGTGCCCAGCGCCGTGCCCGGCGGCAGGCGCAGGCGCTCGTGGCCGCGGCGGCCCTGGGGGCTAACGGATTTCGTATGTTCCGTCCAGCCGGGCACGGCCGATGACGTGTCCTGAGATGGCGGCGATCACCTCGTCGAGGGCGAAGCTCGCGGGCAGTTCGGGGGCTTGGTCGAGGGCGAAGAGCTGGAAGGCGTAGGTGTGCGGACCGTGTGATCGGATCGGCTTGGGTCCGGCCCAGCCGCGGTGGCCGAGCGCGCCTTTCCCGTGTCGGACGCCGGGAATCGGGCTGGGGTTGGCGAGGGCGTTCTCCGGGATGCCGGTCAGCGAGGGGTCGATGCCAAGCGTCAGCGCGTGGGTGGCCGGCTTGCCGAGCGGGACGTCGGGGTCTTGCACGATGAGCACGAGCTCGACGGTGCCGGCCGGCGGCCGCGTCCAGTCGAGGGCGGGTGAGATGTTCGCGCCGACGAGCCTGCCGCGGTGCTTTTCCGGGATCGGCGCCTCGTGGTCGAATGCGGGGCTGGTCAGGACGAAGTTCTCCGGAGCCTGCAGGTCGGGGCGGGCCCAGCCGAGCGTGTGCCGGCCGGCGCGCCGGTTGTGCAGCGCGAGGCCTAGGGGATTCGCGGGCATGACTTCGATTCCTTACTGGACGTGAGCCTGGCTGCCGCGGAGCGCGCGGTCGAGGAAGTCGATGATCTCGGTGCTGGTGGCGGTCTCGCCGAGCTTGGGGAAGACGCGTTCGAGGCTGTGCCGGTGGGAGTCGGGGTCGTGGTCGGCCATCGCGTCCGTGGCGAGGACGAGGTGGTAGCCGTGGTCGTGGGCGGAGCGCGCGGTCGACTCCACACCGGAACTGGTGGCGACGCCGACGAGCACGATCTGGGTGACTCCGAGGTCGCGCAGCAGCGTGTTGAGACCGGTGTCGTGGAAGGCGTTGCGGCGCCGCTTCGTGATCAGGTGGTCGCCCGGCTGCCGCTCGAGTTCGTCGATGATGTCAGCCCAGCCCGCGGGAAGCGTGTCGATGCTCCGGCCGCCGAGGCTGTCGGCCTCCGTGCGGCCGGGAGCGCGGCCGGTGACGTTGACCAGGACGACGGGGAGGTCGTGCATGCGGAATGCCTTCGCCAGGGCCACCGCGGGCGGCACGACGTGCGCGATCGGGTCGGAGACGATCCCCTTCTGCAGGTCGATGACGACGAGGGCGGCCGTGGGGTCGAGAGTGCTCAGCGGCATGGGTTGGGCTCCATGGGATCAGGGTCGGCCGGCGGCTTGTCGCCGCCGCGCATCAGGGAGACGATCGCGGCGATCACGCCGAAGGCCGCGGAGACGGCGAACACGAGGACCAGTCCATCGTGGAAGGGCCCTGAGATGATGTCCGGGAAGAACTCGCGCCCGGTGAGCACGTTCCTGTTCGCCGGTGTCAGCGAGGACAGCGCACCGTACCGCGAGAGCAGGTAGTGGACGGGGTTCACGCCGAGCATCGCCGCGAACAGGGACGAGACCGGCGGGAGGCTGCCGATCTGCGCGGCGACGTGGTGCGGGACGCCGTGCTGCGCGAGCCCGTTGGTGAGCGTGCGCGGCAGGGCGCCGGCCAGGCCCGCGATCATCAGGGAGAAGAACACCACGATCGACAGTGACGTGCCGGAGTTCTGGAACGTGGTGCGCATCCCGGACGCGACCCCGCGGTACTCGGCCGGGACGCTCGACATGATCGAGGACGAGTTCGGCGAGCTGTACATCCCGATGCCCACGCCGTTCAGCGTGATCAGCAAGGCGAACGCCCAGTACGGGAAGCTCACCGGCAGCATCAGGAGGCCGACGAAGCTCAGGGCGAACACGAGCATGCCGCCGGAGGCGAACCAGCGCGCCCCGAAACGGTCGGACAGTGTGCCGGACAGCGGGCCCGCGATGAAGAATCCGCCCGTCAGCGGCAGCAGGAAGATGCCCGCCCACAACGGCGTCCGGCTGTAGTCGTACCCGTGCAGCGGCAGCCAGATGCCCTGCAGCCAGATGATCAGCATGAACTGCAGACCGCCCTGCGCGAGCCGGGCGATGAATCCGGTGAGGTTGCCGGCCGTGAACGCCTTGATCTTGAACAGGTCCAGCTGGAACAGCGGCTCCGCGACTCTCCGCTCGATCGCCACGAACACGGCCAGCAACGCCGTGCCGCCGACGAGACCCGCGACCACCACCGGGTTCGACCAGCCCATCGTGTGACCGCCGTAGGACTGGATCCCGTAGGTGGCCGCGACGAGAACCGCGCTCAGGCCGATCGCGAAGGTGGCGTTGCCCCACCAGTCGATCCGCGACTTCCGCCGCGCCCCGGTGTCGCGCAGCCGGAAGTACGCCCACAACGTCCCGGCGACGCCCACCGGCACGTTCACCCAGAACACCGCCCGCCAGTCCCACGCCGCGAGCAGCCCTCCGGCGGTCAGCCCGACGAACTGCCCGGCGAAGGCCGCGGACTGGTTCACGCCAAGAGCGAAACCGCGCCGCTCCCGCGGGAACGCGTCGGTCAGGATCGCGGCCGAGTTCGCCGAGAGCATCGAGCCGCCGAACGCCTGCAGGAAGCGCCAGCCGATCAGCCACAACGCCGCGTGCGAACCGGTGAAGGGATCGAGCGAGAGCAGGATCGAGGCCACCGTGAACACCACGAAGCCGAGGTTGTAGATCCTGACCCGGCCCAGGATGTCGCCGAGCCGGCCGAGATTCACCACGAACACCGCCTGCACCAGCCGGTAGCCCATGATCATCCACAGCAGGTAGGCGATGTTCGCCGGTGCCAGCGGATCCAGATGAATGCCGTTGAAGATCGCCGGCAGGGCGATCAGCAGGATCGACCCGTCCAGACTCGACATGAACACGGCCATCGTCGTGTTCGTCAATGCCACCCACCGGTAGCGGTCGGCTTCCGCGGAGCGCGGCCCGACCGTTCGCGGCGACCTGCCCATCCGTGTACGCATCACTTCTCCGGCGCGGCACGCCAATTACTTAGGTATAAGAAAGAACTGCTTTTAGGTATACTAAGGAACCATGGAGAAGGATGCAACCGAGCCGCAGTCCGTGCCGGCCGAGGAGGCCGACCTCGGTGGTCAGGTGCGCTCCGCCGTCGGACGCCTCTATCGCCGTTTCCGCAGCGAGCGCCCCGAGGGCGGTCTCGGAGACGCGGCGCTCGCCGTGCTCACTCGTCTGCACAAGCTCGGACCGCAGAGCCTGACGGACCTCAGCGAGCACGACCGGGTCTCCCCCGCCTCCATGAGCCAGATCGTGAACCGGCTCACCTCGGCCGGCTACGCCGTGCGCACCAGCGACCCCGACGACCGCCGCAGAGTCCTCTTCAGCGCCACCGCGGAAGGCGACGGACTCGCCAGCGCCGCGCGCGCGCAGCGCAACGCCTGGCTCGACGAACAGCTGCGCGCCCTCAGCCCGGAAGACCGCGCGGTGATAGCCCGTGCCGCGGCACTGCTCAGCGGCATCGCCGACGCCTGACGGCGATGAGCCCGGCCGAAGCGATGAGGATCGCTTCGGCCGGGCTCTTCGCGTCGCCGCTTTCAGTCAGTCGCAGGACCCGCCGTAGACGCAGAGGTGCGAAGCGATGGTGGAGAGCTGCGCGGCGTCCTCGTACGACGTGGGCAGCGTGGCGGTGCTCTCGATGGAGACGTAGGCGATGGTGCTGCCCCGCAGGACGAAGTACTCGCGGTTGTAGGGCGACATGTCCACCGGACCTGCCGAGGTCTTCTTGACGCTCAGCCAGGCGGCGCTGCTCACCCCGTCGCCGCCGGTCTTCGTGACCTGCACGTTGCTGCCGGTCACCAGGCAGGTGGAGGTGTACTGGCTCTGCAGCCAGGTGAAGGTCTGCTGCGCGGACGCGGCGTCGGTGAAGAAGAAGATGAACTGGCTGCCGGCGGTTCCCGTGGTCGCGGTGAACTCGGTGTGCTGGGCGCCGATGGTGCGGGGAAGGAGCTTGGCCGGGTCCGCGCACATCGTGAGCGCCTGGAAGGTGGCATCCTTCGGGACATAGAACACTGTCGGCGTGAGCTGCTGACCGATGGGCGAGGTTCCCTGGGCGCTGGCCTGCATCGCCGTCCATTGGAACGTGCTCGCGAACGGCATCTGAGCCGGGGTCAGCCACGCCGCGTCGACCGCTTGATGCGGGTCCGCGATGACGGACTGGCTCGAGGCTGACGAACTGGACGTGGCTGGGCTGGAAGAGGCCGGGCTCGAGGCGGCGGTAGTGCCGGTGCTCGCGCTGGTGGTCGGACTTGCGGTCGAACCTGCGGTCGGCGTGGTCGTGGTCACGCTCGCGGTGACGTGCGGGCTGCCGCCCGTCAGGTGCGGGGTGCCGCCGCCGTTCGAGGAGGTGGCGAAGTACGCCGCCGTCGCGCCGACCGCGACGAGCACGACGGATGCGGTGGACAGGGCGATTCGCTGGTGCACGGTGCGCTGCCTTCCCCGGATTCGGGCGACCGTGGGCCCGGCGGTGTGCGCGGCTCGCGCCACGAGGTCCAGGGCGTCGGAGAGTGTGGCGTCGAAGTCCTTGGACACGGTCAGATCCCCCTTCGACGAGGCTGGGACGGGGCGGACGGCGGCGCGGCGGCGCCGGGTTTCTCGAGGCCCTCCGCGAACTCGGTCAGATGCGGTGCCAGGGCCTTGCGGCCGCGGGCCAGGCGCGCCTTGACGGTGCCGGTCGGCGTGCCGGTCTCGGCCGCGATCTCCTCGACCGACAGGCCGACATAGTGGTGCAGCACGATCGCCATCCGCTGGTCCGCGGAGATCTTGCGCAGTGCGGCGATGAGGGCGATGTGGTCCGGGTTCAATCCGGGGACCTCGGCCGCGGGCTGCTCGCGGTGATGCGCCTTGAGCCGGTTCACGGCCTTGCGCCACGAGGACACCGCGAGCCGGGTGGCGACGGTGCGCACCCACGCCTCCGGGCTGCCGACCTCGGTCGAGATCGTGGCCCACCGCTGCCACGCCCGCGCGTACGCCTCCTGAACACAGTCCTCTGCCTCGTGCAGGCTGCCGGTCATCGTGTAGATCTGGCTGATGATGCGCCGGTGCGTAGCCGTGTAGAACGCGTCGAAATCATGGTCGAGTCCGATCGCCATCCCGCCCCCTCCCCACCCCTGGTGCCGCGTTCCCGGTCGCGGCCTCAGTGAAGATACGTGCGGCGGGGCAGGTGGGTTTCATCACGGTTCGGCCGCGTCCGCACCAGTGCCGCGGAACGAGGTCACCTGGGCGGATATATCAGCACTTTCCGACGTTGAACCGACCTGCTTCCGGATGCGTGGCAACGTACGGGGATCGAAGCAGCCGACCGTCGGTCGGGCGGTCGGCTGCATCCCGACCCCCGTCCACGATCAGACCGGGCGTCTAACGGACGGAGGTTCCGGTGAGACGAACACGGAGAAAGGCACTGACGAAGATCGCGGCCACTGGGGCGATGGCGGCAGGGCTCGCCATGGCCGAGGCGGGACCGGCCGCGGCGAGCTACCACTGTCCGATCCAGCGGACACCTGGGCCCTGGTCGCGGGAGCTCTTCCGCCCGGACTGAGCTTGGTCACCGCCGACGGGCCGCGTGACGCGAACAACCACGCGAACAACCAACTGTCCGGCACACCGACCACGCCGGGCAGCTACAGCTTCACCATGCGCCTGACCGACTACCTCGGCCAGCAGGCCACCCAGCAGTTCACCCTCGACATCCAATAGATCCGACCCGCACGAGCGCCGTGTGTGTGGCACGCCGACTACGACATTCGAGCGGGCGCACCGACGACGCGCCGATCACCTCTGCGCGAGTCGGAGCGCCCGCGGCGAAGCTTCTGCTGACGACACGTCAGCGCATGGACAGAACACGAAGATCGGCGGCAACAGCCTACGACCGGCGCGGCCGCCCTCAGCGAGAGGAATATGTCATGGGACGAGTACATGCGCGCCGAGGCGCGCTGCTCGCGGCCGCGAGCCTGGCCGCAGCCGGCCTGACCGCGTCTCCGGCCCTGGCCGCGCAGACGTCCGCACACGCCGTGGGCACCACGTCGACACTGGTCGCCTCGACGGTGCCGGCCAACGGGGACGTGAACCCGTACGGAGTAGCGATCGTCCCGCGCTCGACCGGCGACCTGCACCAGGGCGACGTGCTGGTGAGCAACTTCAACGCGGTCTCGAACCTGCAGGGCACCGGCACCACGATCGTGCAGATCTCCCCGAAGGGGAAGCGGAGCACCTTCGCCCAGATCGATCCGGCGAAGTTGCCCGGAGCCTGTCCCGGCGGCGTGGGCCTGAGTACCGCGCTGGTCGTGCTGCGCTCGGGCTGGGTCGTCGTCGGCTCGCTGCCGACCACGGACGGCACCTCGGCCACCGCGAAGGCGGGCTGTCTGCTGGTGCTCGACAACCACGGCAAGGTCCGGGAGACCATCGCCGGGCATGGCATCAACGGACCCTGGGACATGACCGCCCTGGACCACGGCGACTTCGCCGATCTGTTCGTCACCAACGTGCTGAACGGCACGCTCGCCGCCGGCGGCGCCACCGTCCACCACGGGACGGTGGAGCGTCTTTCCCTCGCGGTCTCCGACGACCGGCCGCCGGTTCTGCTGAACCATCAGGTGATCGGCTCCGGGTTCGGCGAGCACACCGACCCGGCCGCGCTCGTGGTGGGCCCGACCGGACTCGCGCTGTCCGACGAGGGGACTCTGTACGTCGCCGACAGCGTCGGCAACCGGATCACCGCGATCCCGAACGCGCCCTGGCGATACAGCGACGCGGGCACCGGGCACACCGTGACCTCGAACGGCGCCCTGAGCACCCCGCTCGGCCTGGCGCTGGCGTGCAACGGCGACATCCTGGCGGTCAACGCGGGCAACGGCAACCTCGTCGCCACCACGCCCGGCGGCCACCAGGTCCAGACCGTCACCCTGGACAGCTCGGGCAACCCGCCCGGCGCCGGAGCGCTCTTCGGCCTGGCGGTCACGCACGCCGGCGTGTATTACGTCGACGACGCGACCAACACCCTCGACCTGCTGCACTAGAACTGCTGTAGAACTGCCGTAGAACTGCTGTAGAACCGCCGCGAACTGCTGCGCAGAAAGCCGCGGCATCCCCGCTGCCCCCGCGCCCTCGGTGCGGGGGCGGTACGCCGCGCCGTCCGGGTCAGCGGCGTTCCGGACCGCCGCGAGCTTGAGCCGCAGCCTGCTCCCGCTCGGCGACCTCTTTCGCCCAAAGCTCGTGCTCCTGCTCGGCCCATCGGCGCGGGACGGTGCCGTATCGCATTCCGGCCCGCGCGTGCCGGTCGCCGATCGCGAACCAGACGTGGCCGATCACGACGAACCCGATGGCCACGGCGAGCCAGTCGTGGACGAACGTCGCGCCGGTGCGCGTCGAGACGCTCGCGAGGCTCTGGAACCACATGATGACTCCGGTACCGGCCATGACCAGGATCGCTCCGCACTGGAACGCGGCGTTGAGCTTCTGGCCGGCGTTGAACTTGCCGACCTTCAGTCCGTACTCGTCGGATCGCCCCCGCTTCCAGGCTCTGCGCCGAAGCCAGAGCCGGTCCTGCGCGGTGTGCCGGTTCAGACGACGTACGTCGGCGCGGTAGGCCTTGGAGAACACGCCGGCCGCCATCGGGAACGGCAGCGCGAAGCCGCAGTACAGGTGGACGACGGCGATGAACTGGCGATGGCCGGTATAGATCGCCAACTGGTCGTTGTAGAGGATCGCGCCGGTGGCGATGAGCGCGAGCATCAGCGCGGTCGTCACCCAGTGGACGTAGCGTTCCGCGCGGGTGAAACGCTCGATGCGGTCACCGTCACCTGGTGGGAGCATCGTTCCTCCCGTTCGACGCGCCGACCCAGCCGTCGATCGCGTAGCCGAACCCCTCCCAGTAGCCGGGCTCGACCCGGTCCACCACCTGGATCTCGGAGAGCCACTTGATGCTCTTGTACCCGTACATCGGCGCCGCGTAGAGCCGGACCGGGCCGCCGTGGTCGTGCGTCACCGGTCCGTTCAACATCCGCAGCGCCACGATCATGTCGGGGTCGCGCGCCTGGTCCAGGGTCAGGGACTCGGTGTACGTGCCGTCGAACGACACGAAGCGCAGGGCCTTGGCCTGGGCCTTGACCCCCGATGCGGCGAGGATGGTACTCAGCCGGACACCGCTCCACGGGACGTCCGGCACCCGCCAGCCGGTAACGCACTGGAAGTCGGCGACGATGTCGGTCTGCGGCAGGGCGGCAAGATCGGTCAACGAATACTGCCGCTCGGTGTCCACGAGGCCGGTGACCCCGAGCCGGTAGGTCGCGGGGTCCGCGACCGGGACGCTGCCGGTGACGGAGTAGTACCGGAAATTGGCGCCGAACGGCAGAACGTTCAACACGCCGGTCGGGTCGTGCTCGGCGATCTTGGCCAGAGTGTCGCTGATCGACCTGCCGGTCGCGACCCCCACGGCACCCAGCGCCAGCACGGACAGGACGACGCGGCGCCCGATCGGCTTGCCCCGGTCGGGCAGCTCGGGTCGCTCGCCGGTGCCGCCGCCGTCAGCCACGACTCCAGCCTAGTCCGCACGCTGCGGGCAGGACCTTGCCAGGAGCTTACGGTTCGTGCCGATCTTCGTGCTGATCGAGAATCTCCGACCGTGGCCTTCAGTCGGACAGAACGTAGATCAGCTCGGTCACCGTCGCCTGGCGGCCCTCGGCGAACGCGTCCTCGCTGCCGATGCGGACGAATCCATTGCGTTCCAGCACCCGGATGGAGCCGGCGTTGTCCTCGACGACGCGGGCGTGCAGCGGTCGGACCGTGAACTCTTCGAGCAGCGCAGCGACGGCCGCGGTGGCCACGCCCCGGCCCCACACGTCCTTCCGGATCCAGTAGGTGAGTTCGATATCGCCTTCGATCGGGAAGGTGCCCACGCTGCCCACGATGTCGCCGTCGAGCTCGATGACCTTCGTGGCGATCGTGGCGTCCTTCAGGAAATCCCGCCACCTCTCCAGGTAGGCGTCACGGTCCCGGGCCGTCTCACCGATGAAAGCAGCCTGATGCTGGGCCTCGTCGTCGAGTTGGATCTCGAACATGAGGGGTAGATCGTCCTCCCGCAGCGGCCGTAGCGACAGGATTCCAGACATGCCGTGCGCCATCGCGTTGACTCCACACTGAACGGATTGCCGATCATCGATGCCTGCGACCCTAACAGCTCCGCGAACGGCAACCGCGCAACTACGTCATGTGGCGGATGCGGTTCACGCGGTATCCCTTCTAGAGTGCGTCCAGCGAGTGATCACCGGTCGCACCCACCTGGAGGCAGCGTGAACCCCATCCGCTATAAGGATCTTCAGACGGACTACGGGCCGCAGTTCGAGACCGACCTGGAGTCCGTCATCGCCGAGGTCGAGCAGGCCGTGCACGGCTCTGTCGAGGCGGAAGGCGAGAAGCGGGCGGTGCGGTTCGCCCACGCGAAGGCGTACGGGCTGCTGGAGGGCGAGCTCGAGATCCTGGAGGTGGCCGACCCGAGCTACGCCCAGGGGATCTTCGCGACGCCCGGACGTCACCGCGCCCTCGTCCGCTACTCCAACGGCCTCGGGCACCTCGGCCCCGACGCGCACCTGGGGACGGCGTGCGGCATGGCGATCAAGATCTTCGGCATCCCCGGCCCCTCCCTCTCGGACGAGCCCGACGCCGGGACGATGGACTACAACCTGATCAACCACCCGGTCTTCTTCGCGAACACGGCGCGCGACTACATCACGATCAGCCGGCTGTTCAACGATCTGCCCGGCGGACTGGTCGATCGCTCGAAGCGCGCCACCTGGCTGCATGCCTTCCTGACCCGCGACGGGCAGCTGCCGCCCGAGCAGTGGCTGTGGGATGAGCTGTTCGCGATCTCCAGCCTGTTCACCGTCGCGATGCCGAACCTGCTGCGCACCGCCTACTGGTCGATGGGGGCCGTGCGGCACGGCGACTACGTCGCCAAGGTCAGGACGCTCCCGACGACCCGGCACCCGGTCGACGCCGCGCGCACCGTCGACCTCGCCACCTCGCCCGGCCCCGAACCCGTGCGCGAGGCGCTCGTCGAGGACGCCCGTACAGAGCACACTTTCGACCTGCAGGTCCAGCTGTGCGCCGACCTTGAGGCGATGCCGGTGGAGAACACCTCCGTCCCCTGGTCCGAGAAGCTCTCGCCGTTCGTGACGGTCGCCCGGCTCACCCTGCCCGCCCAGGACGTGTCCGGGCCGGACAACCTCGCGCGCGCCGACGCGCTGTCCTTCACCCCGTGGCGCACCCCCGCCGAACACCAGCCGGTCGGCCAGATCCAGACCGTGCGACGACGGGTCTACGAGCGCTCCTCGATCCTGCGCCACCAGCTCAACAGCCAGCCCAGGAAGGAACCCGCCGGACCCGACGACGTGCACTGAAAGCAGGTCTCCCCTGGGGAGCTCTCGCTCTCCCCTGAGATCCGTGACCGGGTGTCAGCGGCCCTCGAACTTCGGCGGCCGCTTCTCGGCGAACGCGGCCATCCCCTCCTTCTGGTCGGCGGTCGCGAACGCGGCGTTGAACAGCCTCCGCTCGAAGTGCACGCCCTCGGCCAGGGTGGTCTCGAACGCGCGGTTGACCGCCTCCTTGACCATGGTGGCGGCGACCGGGGACATGTCGGCGATCGTGCGCGCCACGTTCAACGCCTCGTCGAGCAGGTCGGCGGCGGGCACGATCCGGGAGACCAGGCCGGCGCGCTCGGCCTCCTCGGCGCCCATCATCCGCCCGGTCAGGCAGAGCTCCATCGCCTTCGCCTTGCCGATCGCGCGGGTCAACCGCTGCGTGCCGCCCATGCCGGGCAGCACCCCGAGCTTGACCTCGGGCTGGCCGAACTTCGCGGTGTCGGCGGCGAGCAGCACGTCGCACATCATCGCCAGTTCGCAGCCGCCGCCGAGCGCGTACCCGGCCACGGCCCCGACCACCGGCTTGCGCAGCCGCGCGAAACGGTCCCAATCCGCGAACTGGTCCTTGAGGTACACGTCGACGAACTCGAGCGAGGCCATCTCCTTGATGTCCGCACCGGCGGCGAAGGCCCGCTCGGAGCCGGTCAGCACCAGGCAGCCGACCCCCGGGTCGCGGTCGAACGCCTCGGCGGCGGCGACCACGTCTGTCATCAGTTGCGTGTTGAGCGCGTTGAGCGCCTCGGGACGATTGAGCGTGATCAGCCCGATCCGGTCGCGCTGTTCGACGATGATCGTGTCGTACTGGGTCATGCAGGACTTCCTACCACGTCGAGGACGGGCGCGGGCTCCTGGAACGAGGCTCCCGGAATGAACAGGGCGGGGTGTGCGTTACTCCATCGCAGGAACTAGATAGAAACGATAACCATTGCACCTATGAGGAGTGTCGTGGCCCGCAACGAACTGCGCCCGATCACCAGGCTCCGGTCCACCGCCGGAACCGGATACACGTACGTGACCCGCAAGAACCGCCGCAATGACCCCGACCGGCTCGTGCTGCTCAAGTTCGACCCCGTCGTCCGCCGCCACGTCGAGTTCCGCGAAGAGCGCTAAGACAGGAACTCCAGCGCACGCTCCCGCATCTCGACCTTCCGGATCTTGCCGGTGACGGTCATCGGGAAGTGGTCGACGAGGTGCACGTAGCGGGGGATCTTGAAGTGCGCCAGCCGCCCCTGGCAGAACTCGCGAACCCGTTCCACGGTGAGCGGCTCGACGCCCGGCCGCATGACGATCCAGGCCATCAGCTCCTCGCCGTACTTCTCGTCGGGGACGCCGATGACCTGGACGTCGGCGATGTCCGGGTGGCTGTAGAGGAATTCCTCGATCTCGCGCGGATAGACGTTCTCGCCGCCCCGGATGACCATGTCCTTGATCCGGCCGACGATGTTGACGTAGCCGTCCGCGTCCATGGTCGCCAGGTCGCCGGTGTGCATCCAGCGCGCGGCGTCGACCGCCTCGGCGGTCTTCTCCGGCTCGTCCCAGTAGCCGAGCATCACCGAGTAGCCGCGGGTGCACAACTCCCCCGGCTCGCCGCGGCCCACCGGCAGGCCGCTGCCCGCATCGACGATCTTGACCTCGAGGTGCGGCATGACCCGGCCGACCGTCTCGGTGCGGCGTGCCAGTCCGTCGTCGCGACGGGTCATCGTGGACACCGGCGAGGTCTCGGTCATTCCGTAGCAGATGGCCACCTCGCCCATATGCATCTGATCCGCCACCCGCTTCATCACCTCCACCGGGCACGGCGAGCCCGCCATGATCCCGGTGCGCAGGCTGGACAGGTCGAACTCGCCGAACCGCGCGTGGCCGAGCTCTGCGATGAACATCGTGGGCACGCCGTAGAGCGACGTGCACCGCTCCTGCTGCACGGCCGCCAGCGCGGCCTCGGGCTCGAACCCCGGCGAAGGCAGCACGATGCAGGCGCCGTGCGAGGTCGCCGCGAGGCAGCCCATCACCATGCCGAAGCAGTGGTAGAGCGGCACCGGGATGCAGATGCGGTCGGCTTCCGTGTAGCCGACGCCCTCGCCGACGAAGTAGCCGTTGTTCAGGATGTTGTGATGCGACAGTGTCGCGCCCTTGGGAAAGCCCGTGGTCCCCGAGGTGTACTGGATATTGATCGGATCGTCGAAGGTGAGCGTCGCCGCCCGCTCGCGCAGCTTCGCCGGATCGGCCGCGCGCCCGGCCGCCACCAATTCGTCCCAGCTGGGTTCGCCGATGAATACCGCATGCGCGAAACCGGCCTCGACGAGCATCGCCCGATAGTCGCTGGTCTTGTGTGAGACGGCGCTGACGATCAGCCGCATGCCCGACTGCCGGATCACGTAGCCCAACTCGTGCGTACGGTAGGCCGGATTGACGTTGACGAGAATCGCGCCGATCTTCGCCGTCGCGTACTGGGTCAGCACCCACTCGGCGCAGTTCGGCGCCCAGATCCCGACTCTCTCGCCCTTGCCGATGCCCGCCTCGATCAGGCCGAGCGCCACATCGTTCACGGCGGCGTCGAACTCCGCATACGTCCAGCGACGCCCCGAGGCCACCTCGACCAGCGCCGCACGGTCCGCATGCCGCGCCACCGTACGCTCCAGGTTCGCCCCGATCGTCTCCCCGAGCAGCGCGACGGCGCCGATACCGGAGGAATACGACAGCACTGTCTCATCCATAACCCTGAGAATCCCGCATCCCCCGCCCGAGGGCCAGCCCAAGCGGTCGATGGCCCGATCCCGACGGCAACGAGCTTCCGCGTGGTGGGCCGGCGCCCCAGGACGCCGTGGCTTCCGGCCGGGGCGCCGGCCCTTTCACGCGTTCAGCACTTGCCGTAGTTGTCGGCGCCGGGACTGACGTTCGAACCGGCGAGCCAGCCGGTCCGCCCGGTCTCGTTGTCGTGGATGTAGAACCAGGTCTGTCCGGCGCTGTTGCTCCAG
>NZ_DASZKT010000171.1:0-1780 GCF_035552695.1 Actinospica sp. | reverse complement strand
CAGGGGCCGAACGGGCAGACGTTGTCGGTCAACGGCGTGTCGGTCAACGCGCCGGCGTTTCAAGCCGCCCGGCAGAAGTGTCAGAAGTACATGCCGCACCTGCACGCGAGTCAGGCGCAGACCGCGCAGGCCCTCCAGCGGGGGCTGAAGTTCGCGCGGTGCATGCGCAGCCACGGCGTGCCGAACTTCCCCGACCCGAAGGTCATCACCGGCCCCGGAGGCGGGCAAGAGGCCTACCTGCCCGGGGTTGACGTGCAGTCGCCCGCGTTCCAGGCCGCCGCAAAGGCCTGCGGCGGCGGCCCCAAGGGCCCTTGAGCGGCGGTCGTGCTCGGGCACCCGCTCGCCCTCGCGGCGGGCCACCGACAACACGGGCAGCGCGGTCGGCGCCGCCATCATGCCGCGCCGCGGCCTGGTTGAGACCGACACGGGAGTCGGGCACGCTCCGCTACGCGGATCCACAAACCGTCTATGACGAGCGCCCTCACGCAACCAGTAGCGAGCCCGCCCTTCGACCCTGCGGGGTCGTCAGCCAGGCGGCGCCAGCCGCTCGGCCAGGTACTTGAGCGAGAGCGGATAGCGGTACTCGATCCCCATGTGGGTCGCGTCGAAGATCTCAAAGAAGACGTCGGTGACACCGATCCGCTCGAGCGCTCGGCGGAAGGCCTCGGCGCCGAGGTCGAGGAACCACTCGTCGCGCTTGCCGGCGTCGATGTAGATCGCGCGCATGGCGCGCAGGGCGTCGGCGTGGCCGGGCACCATGCGCACCGGGTCCCAGCGAAGCCAGCGCTCCCAGACCTCCGGCACGAGCTCGCCGGTCGCCGCGTCGAACGGCAGTCGCACAGTGCCATCGTCGTTGGCCGAATAGCAGGCCGCCATGCACCAGTCGTTGAGCAGGTGGCCGTCGCTCGTCTTGGCGAAGGCGGGGCGGCTACGGAAGTCCTCCCAAAAGCGTTCGTAGGAGCCCTCGTAGTCATCGCGCAGCACCCGCGCCGTCTCGCGAAACTCGGATAGGTAGCAGCTCTCGAACAGCGCGTCGCCGGCGTGCGTGGCCAGCCCGCCGAACAGGTCCGGCCGCAGCATCGGCGTCACCATCGCCCCGTAGCCACCGCTCGACTTACCGGCGATCCCGCGGTGCTCAGGGGCCGCGAGAGTCCGGTAGCGCTCGTCGACCCAGGGCACGACCTCGTCGCAAAGGTAGGTGTGGTACCAACCGGTGCCGGGCGAGTCGAGGAACTGGCTGCCGCCTAGCGAGGTCCAGCAGTCGACCCAGACGCAAATGCACGGCGGGGCCTGTCCGGTCGCGAACAGCTCGTCGGCCAGCTCGGGGAAATTGCGCCGGAAGGCCGAACGGTTCCGCCACATGTCCAGCTGACCTGTGAGGCCCTGGATCATGTAGACCGAGGGGTAGCCGCGGTCGGGGTCCGAGTCGTAGCCGGGCGGGACGTACACCCAGAGCGGCCGCTCGTGCGGGTCGCCCAGCGGGTTGCCCCGCAACGTCTCGCTGACCAGGACGTGCTCGTCAAAGCGCCCCGCAGGCTCGGCTCCCCACGGCTTCATCGCCCCGGCACTCTAGACGGCCGGCGATCATCGTCGTCTAGGTGGTTCGCGGGTGTGTGGGGTGTGGGGTGTGGGGTGCTTCTTTGTCGGTGTTTACGCTTGGCGTAGGCGGCGCGTCTAGGCTTGTTGGGGATAGAAGCGGATCGGTGGGGTCGGCTTCGTTACGGGAGGCTGTCTATGCGTTTTGCTGTTTCAGGGGCGGGTTCGGATGCTGGGGTGGTCG
>NZ_DASZKT010000170.1:0-11825 GCF_035552695.1 Actinospica sp. | reverse complement strand
ACACCCAGGTCAAGGTCACGTCCATCGAGACCGGGAAGAAGTAACCGACATGGCACACAAGAAGGGCGCCTCGTCCACCCGGAACGGGCGCGACTCCAACGCTCAGCGGCTCGGCGTCAAGCGCTTCGGCGGCCAGGTCGTGAACGCCGGCGAGATCATCCTGCGCCAGCGCGGCACGCACTTCCACCCGGGCGAGAACGTCGGCCGCGGCGGCGACGACACCCTGTTCGCGCTGGCCGACGGTGCCGTCAAGTTCGGCGTGCACCGCGGCCGCAAGGTCATCAACATCGTGCCGGTCGCCTGAGCGGCGACTGTACGCACTGCGAGCGCGCGCCCGCCTGCCGGGTGAGCCTCGAAATCCTTCGGTGAGCCGGGTCCGTCGGACCCGGCTTATCGTTTTTATCGAACCCTCCGCACAGCACCTTCTTCGCCCTCTTCCTCTGGAGTGAGATTCCGATGGCCAGCTTCGTCGACCGCGTGGTGCTCAGCGTCGCCGCGGGCAAGGGCGGCCACGGCTGCGCCTCCGTGCACCGGGAGAAGTTCAAGCCGCTCGGCGGCCCGGACGGCGGCGCCGGCGGCCGCGGCGGGGACGTGATGCTCGTGGTGGACGCGGACGTGACCTCGCTGCTGGACTTCCACTTCTCGCCGCACCGCACCGCGGGCAACGGCAAGCCGGGCGCGGGCGCGCACCGGCAGGGCGCGAACGGCGCGGACGTGGTGCTGTCGGTGCCCAGCGGCACTGTCGTCAAGACCCGGGCCGGCGAACTCGTCGCCGACCTGGTCGGCGCGGGTACCCAACTGGTGCTGGCGCAGGGCGGCTCCGGCGGCCTCGGCAACGCCGCGCTGGCTTCGACCAAGCGCAAGGCCCCCGGCTTCGCGCTGCTCGGCGAGGAGGGCGAGAGCGGCGAGTACGTGCTCGAACTCAAGTCGGTCGCGGACGTCGCGCTGATCGGCTACCCGAGCGCGGGTAAGAGCTCGCTGATCGCGGCGATGAGCGCCGCCAAGCCGAAGATCGCCGACTACCCGTTCACCACGCTGGTGCCGAACCTCGGCGTGGTGCAGTCCGCGGGCCACGTGTTCACCATCGCCGACGTCCCCGGCCTGATCCCGGGCGCGAGCGAGGGCAAGGGCCTCGGCCACGAGTTCCTGCGGCACATCGAGCGTTGCGCCGTACTCGTGCACGTCCTCGACTGCGCGACGCTGGAGCCGGAGCGCGACCCGATCAGCGACCTCGACACGATCGAGGCCGAACTGGCGGCGTACGAGGCGAAGATCCCCGACGACCAGCACGGCGAATACGGCAAGCTGACGGAGCGTCCGCGGCTGGTCGTGCTCAACAAGACCGACATCCCCGACGGCAAGGACCTCGCCGACCTGGTGCGCACCGAGCTCGAGGGCCGCGGCCTGCGCGTGTTCGAGGTCTCCGCCGTGAGCCACGCGGGCCTGAAGGAGCTGGGCTACGCCCTCGTCGAGATCGTCGAGCAGTCCCGCGCCGAGCGCCCCGAGATCGTGCAGGAGCGCGTCATCCTGCGCCCCAGGGCCGTCGACGAGGTGCCCTTCACCCTCGACTTCGAGGACGAGCACTACGTCGTGCGCAGCCACAAGGCCGAGCGCTGGATCAGGCAGACGGACTTCCAGAACGACGAGGCCGT
Organism: Actinospica sp.; assembly: GCF_035552695.1. Lineage (NCBI taxonomy): Bacteria > Bacillati > Actinomycetota > Actinomycetes > Catenulisporales > Actinospicaceae > Actinospica > Actinospica sp. The sequence continues at coordinate 10,173 of NZ_DASZKT010000170.1, read as the reverse complement.
GGGCTACCTCGCCGAGCGCCTCTACAAGCTCGGCGTCGAGCAGGCCCTGCTCGAACTGGGCGCGCACGAGGGCGACGAGGTCGTCATCGGCGACGGCGACGACGCGGTCGTCTTCGACTGGCGCCCCACCCTCTCCGGCGGCGCCGAACACCTCGGCCCGCGCGGCTCGGACGACCGGCTGTACGGCTGAGGCAGACACCGGAAGGCTCCTGCGAGCCCAGAGTGTGAAACCGGCTTGGGTCGCAGGTCGGGCGCCGGGCAGAATGGTCGGGTGAGCGCGTTGCAGCAGGTGGAGCGGGAGGTCGTCGGCGCGCGCCGGATCGTGGTGAAGGTCGGCTCCTCGTCGCTGACCACGACGGCCGGCGGTCTTGACGGCAGCCGGGTGGACGCGCTGGTGGACGCGATCGCCGAGAACGTGCCGGACGCGGAGGTCGTGCTCGTCTCCTCGGGGGCGATCGCGGCCGGCCTGGCGCCGCTGGGGCTCAGCCGGCGGCCGCGGGATCTGGCCAAGCAGCAGGCGGCGGCGAGCGTGGGCCAGGGCCTGCTGATCGCGCGCTACACGGCGTCCTTCTCCCGCTACGGCCGGCGCGTCGGGCAGGTGCTGCTGACCGCGGACGACGTGACCCGCCGCTCGCACTACCGCAACGCCGTCAGCACGCTGAACAAGCTGCTGGAGCTCGGCGTCGTGCCGATCGTGAACGAGAACGACACCGTGGCCACGCAGGAGATCCGCTTCGGCGACAACGACCGGCTGGCGGCGCTCGTGGCGCACCTCGTGGACGCCGACCTGTTGGTGCTGCTGTCCGACGTCGCCGCGCTCTACGACGGGGATCCGAGCACGCCGGGCGCGACGCCGATCCGCGAGGTACGCGGGCCGAAGGACCTCGAGGGCGTCTCGATCGGCTCGGTGGGCAAGGCGGGCATCGGCACGGGAGGCATGGTCACCAAGGTCGAGGCGGCGCGGATCGCGACCGGCGCGGGCATCCCGGTGATACTGACGACGGCCGCGTACGCGGCGCGGGCGCTGCGCGGCGAGGAGGTCGGCACGTACTTCCACCGCACCGGCGAACGCGGCGGCGCACGCAGGCTGTGGCTGGCACACGCGACGACCGCACGCGGCGTGCTGACGCTCGATCAGGGCGCGGTGCGCGCGGTGACGGAACGCGGATCCTCGTTGCTGGCGGCCGGGATCACGGCCGTGTCCGGCAGCTTCACGGCCGGCGAACCGGTGGACCTGTGCGGCCCGGACGGCGCGCTCATCGGACGCGGCCTGGTCAACTACGACGCCGCGGAGCTGCCCGCGCTGCTCGGCCGCTCGACGCGGGATCTGGCGGCGCAGTTCGGCGCGCAGTACGAGCGCGAAGTGGTGCACCGCGACGACCTCGTGGCGTTTCGACAGTGAATTGACGGACGAGAGATGACGATGACTCAGACGGTGACGGAGGCGGCAGCGGCCGCCCGGATCGCGGCGGAGGATCTGGCCGTGCGCACGCGCGCGGACAAGGACCGGGCGCTGCGCGCGATGGCCGACGCGCTGGAGAAGCACGCGCCGGGCATCGTCGAGGCGAACGCGGCGGACGTGCGTCGCGCGGTCGAGGCCGGGACCGACGAGGGCATCGTGGACCGCCTGACGCTCACCGAGGAGCGGATCGCGAAGATCGCCGAGGCGTTGCGCGCGATCACGGCGCTGGCCGATCCGGTCGGCGAGGTGGTGCGCGGCTCGACGCTGGCCAACGGTCTCGAACTGCGGCAGGTGCGCGTTCCGTTCGGCGTCGTCGGGATCATCTACGAGGCGCGGCCGAACGTGACCGTGGACGCGGCGGGTCTGTGCCTGAAGTCGGGCAACGCGGTGCTGCTGCGCGGCTCGACGTCCGCGCGGGAGTCGAACGCGGCGCTGGTGGGTGTGCTGCGCGAAGCGTTGGCGGACAGCGGTTTCCCGGCCGACGCCGTGCAACTCGTGCCCGGCGACACGCACGACTCGGTGACCGAACTGCTGCGGGCGCGCGGGCTGGTGGACGTCGTGATCCCGCGCGGCGGTGCGGCGCTGATCAAGAATGTCGTGGAGAACGCGATCGTGCCGGTGATCGAGACCGGCGTCGGCAACTGCCACGTGTACGTCGACGCGGACGCCGACCCGGACCTCGCGATCGAGCTGCTGATCGACTCCAAGACGCAGCGTCCGAGCGTGTGCAACGCGGCGGAGACGGTGTTGGTGCACAAGGACATCGCGGACGAGTTCATGCCGCGCGCGCTGCGGGCGCTGGCGGACAAGGGCGTGACAGTGCACGGCGACGCACGGGTCGCGGCGTACTCGGCAGACGTGGTTCCGGCGCAGGAGACTGACTTCGAGAACGAATACCTTTCGCTGGATATCGCGGCCGCGATCATTGACTCGATCGACGAGGCCGTCGCTCATATCCGGCGCTATTCGACCTCGCACACCGAATTGATCATCACGCGTTCGCAGGCCGCCGCGCGCGCATTCACCGCGCGCGTCGACGCGGCGGCCGTGATCGTCAACGCCTCCACCAGGTTCACCGACGGCGGCGAGTTCGGCTTCGGCGCGGAGATCGGCATCTCCACCCAGAAACTGCACGCCAGGGGCCCGATGGGACTCCCGGAGCTGACCAGCACGAAGTACGTCGTGATCGGTGACGGCCAGACCCGCGCGAAGAACGCGAACAGCTGATCACGAATAGCTGATCAAGAATGGTGATCAAGCAGATCGAAGCGTGATCGGCTCGCCCGAGGTCCAACGGTCCGACCTGCTTGCGGGAACACGCCAGCCGTGCGCGTGGCCCTACTGATCTAGCAACAATTCGGTTACAGTGCGGCAATGGCCGATCGCGAGCTTTCAGGCAACGGCGCCTCAGAGCCAGGCCGCATTCCGGGACAGCGCAGCCGACACTGCGGGGCCCCGGAAAGCGACTTCTTTGGGGCTCAGGCGCCCGCCGCCACGGTGACCCCGTGGACCGAAGAGATCGATTGTTTCCTGCTGGACGAGGACTTCGTCCGCTCCGCCCACGTGCACGAGGCGTCCGCGCAGACACGCCTGCTCGAGGCCACCTGGCGCCGACGCGAGGCGGAGTCCGCCAACCCGCGCACCCCGGCCCCGGGCATCGCCTGGACCGTGCGCCCCGCCCGACATCTCAGGGCACTGCGGCCGAGCTCCGTCTGGATGCTCGGCGGGCTGCTCGCCCTCGCCGCGGTGCTGCCGGTCTCGCTGGGACTGTTGAGATGACCCGCACGGCGCAGACGACCGCCCGAACCTAGCCCTCGGGATTCGGGCACGGACGCGGACGCGGCGTACGGGCGTGCGGCACCGTGCGCACGCCCGACGGTAGGCCATGCCGGGCTGCCGTCCTACTCCGCGGCGCGGGTGGCGGCAGCGGCGGCGGCCATCGCCTCCTCGTCACTCGGCTGCTCCTGCGCCGCGCGCTCGGCGGCGATGCGGGCCTCGTAGCCGGCGATCTGCGCCTCGGTGTGCTCCTTGTCCCAGCCGAGGGCGGAGGCCAGCAGTTCGGCGGCGGGACGGGCGGCCCGGACGCCGCGGTCGAAGGTCTCGAAGCAGATGCGGGTGCGGCGGGTGAGGACGTCTTCGAGGTCGAGCGCGCCCTCGTACGTGGCCGCGTAGACCACCTCGGCGCGCAGATATTCGCCGGCGCCCTCGAGCGGCTGAGCGAGATCAGGGTTCTGCTGGACGAGGTCCACGAGCTCCGAAGCCATGGTGCCGTAGCGGCGCAACAGGTGCTCGATCCAGGCCACGTGCAGCCCGCTGCTGTTCGCGAGCCGCGCCCGCGAGTTCCACTGGGCCGCGTATCCGCTGGCGCCGAGGAGCGGGACGTTGTCCGTGCACGAGGCGGGCACTCGCTGATCCAGGCCGTGCACCGCCGCGTTGACCGCGTCCTCGGCCATGACGCGGTACGTCGTGTACTTGCCGCCCGCCACGACCACCAGGCCCGGCACGACGTGCGCGACGACGTGTTCGCGCGAGAGCTTCGAGGTCTGCTCCGACTCGCCGGCCAGCAGAGGCCTGAGACCTGCGTATACGCCCTCGACGTCCTCGCGGGACAGCGGCGTGTTCAGCACCTTGTTGACGTGCGCGAGGACGTAGTCGATGTCCGCCGCGGTCGCGGCCGGATTCTCCTTGTCCAGCGTCCAGTCCGTGTCGGTGGTGCCGATGATCCAGTGTCGGCCCCACGGAATGATGAACAGCACGCTCTTCTCGGTGCGCAGGATGATGCCCGACTCCGACTGGATCCGGTCCCGCGGCACGACGAGGTGCACGCCCTTGGACGCGCGTACGTGGAACTTGCCGCGCTCGCCGACCATCTCCTGCACGTCGTCGGTCCACACGCCGGTCGCGTTGATCACCTGCGCCGCGCGGATCCGGTACTCCTTACCGGAAAGCTCGTCGCGCACGACGGCGCCGACGACCCGCTCGCCTTCACGCAGGAAGGCGACGACGCGGGCCCGGTTCGCCGCGTGCGCACCGTAGCTCGCCGCGGTGCGCACGAGGGTGGCCACGAAACGGGCGTCGTCGACCTGCGCGTCATAGTACTGAATCGCCCCGACCAGCGAGTCCTTGCGCAGAGACGGCGCGATGCGCAGCGCGTGCCGCCGGGTCAGGTGGCGGTGTGCAGGAAGGCCGCGTCCGTGGCCCGAGGAGACGCTCATGCCGTCGTAGAGCGCGACGCCCGAGCCCGCGTACGCACGCTCCCAGACGTGGCCGGTGAGCGGGTACAGGAACGGCACCGGGTGCACGAGGTGCGGGGCCAGCCGGTCGAGCAGCAGCCCGCGCTCCTTGAGCGCCTCGCGGACCAGCCGGAAGTCCAGCATCTCGAGGTAGCGCAGGCCGCCGTGGATGAGTTTCGAGGATCGGCTCGAGGTGCCCGAGGCCCAGTCGTGCGCCTCGACGATCCCGACCGACAGCCCACGGGTCGCCGCGTCGAGCGCGGACCCCGCGCCGACCACTCCCCCGCCGACGACCAGGACGTCGAGTACCTGCCCCGACATGGCCTCCAGCGCCTCGAGCCGCTGGTCCGGACCTAGCTTCGCGCTCAGCTGCATGGGCACGAGTCTAGGTCCGCGCCGTCGGCCGCGCAGGGCGGGTGCGGCACTCGACCCGATACGACGCGCCGACGGACTCCACGACAGTGTGGAGGTGAGGAAAGGCGGAGCACGATCGGATCATCGAGCCGTCCGCGCGACGCGGCTCACCCTCGACCGAGTCGCGCGTCGCCGCAGGGCCGGGAGCGTGGCGGCCGACCGGAGGAGCGCAGTCGCGGAGCGTTTATCGCCGCAGTCGCGAAGCGGCGATTTTCACCAGCCCGAGCCGCATCCCGGAGCAGGCGGACGGCCGAACCGCCCGCCGACTCCTGTCCCCGCCCCGCTCAGCCGACCGTCAGCTCGCAGCGCTGGAATTCCTTGAGGTCCGAGTAGCCGGTGGTGGCCATCGCGCGGCGCAGGGCGCCGAAGAGGTTCATGGCGCCGTCGGCGGTGCTGGAGGGGCCGAGCAGTATCTGCTGCAGCGAGCCGACGGTGCCGAGGTGGGTGCGGATGCCGCGCGGGACCTCGCCATGGAAGGCCTCGTGGCCCCAGTGGTAGCCGAGGCCGGGGGCCTCGGTGGCGCGGGCCAGCGGGGAGCCGATCATCACGCCGTCGGCGCCGCAGGCGATGGCCTTGGCGATCTCGCCGCTGCCGCCCATCGAGCCGTCCGCGATGACGTGCACGTAGCGGCCGCCGGACTCGTCCATGTAGTCGCGCCGCGCGGCGGCGACGTCGGAGATCGCGGTGGCCATCGGGACCGCGATGCCGAGCACGTTCTTCGTGGTCAGCGAGGAGCCGCCGCCGAAGCCGACGAGCACGCCCGCCGCGCCGGAGCGCATCAGGTGCAGCGCGGCCTTGTAGGTGGCCACGCCGCCCGCGACGACCGGGACGTCGAGCTCGTAGATGAACTGCTTGAGGTTGAGCGGCTCGGCACGGTGCGAGACGTGCTCGGCCGAGATCGTGGTGCCACGGATGGCGAACAGGTCGGCGCCCGCGGCCACGACGGCCTTGGCGTACTGCGCGGTGTGCTGCGGGGTCAGCGAGCCCGCGGCGACCACGCCGGCGGCCCGGATCTCCTTGATCCGCTGGACGATCAGCTCCTCCTGGATCGGCTGCGCGTACAGCTCGCGCAGCCGGGCCACCACCCGCTCGGCGGGCAGTTCGGCGATCTCCTGGAGCAGCGGCTGCGGGTCGGCGTACCGGGTCCACAGGCCCTCGAGGTCGAGCACGCCGACGCCGCCCAGCTTGCCGATGGCGATCGCGGTGGCCGGGGAGACCACCGAGTCCATCGGCGCCGCCAGGAAGGGCAGTTCCAGCTCGTACGCGTCGATCTGCCAGGAGATCGAGATCTCCTCGGGGTCGCGGGTCCGCCGCGCGGGCACCAGGGCCACGTCGTCCAGGCCGTACGCCTGTCGGGCCCGCTTGGCCCGGCCGATCTCCACCTCAGTCAACGCACTATCCCTTTCCGCGGCGTGAAGGCTTACACCTCAGCCTACCGAGACCGCCGCTGACGGCCAGTCAGTGCTCAGCGCGAGTGGTAGTTGGGCGCCTCGATGGTCATCTGGATGTCGTGCGGGTGGCTCTCCTTGAGCCCGGCCGAGGTGATCCGGACGAACTGGGCCCGCTGCAGGTCCTCGATGGTGCGCGCGCCCACGTAGAACATCGCCTGCCGCACACCGCCGATCAACTGGTGCGCGACGGCGGAGAGCGGGCCGCGGTAGGGCACCTGGCCCTCGACGCCCTCGGGGATCAGCTTGTCGTCCGAGCTGACGTCCTGCTGCGCGTAGCGGTCGCGGGAGTAGGAGACGCCGTCGGCCTTGCCGCGGGAGGACATCGCGCCGAGCGAGCCCATGCCGCGGTACTGCTTGTACTGCTTGCCGTTGATGAAGATCAGGTCGCCGGGCGACTCCTCGCAGCCGGCCAGCAGCGAGCCGAGCATCACCGTGTCCGCGCCGGCCGCGATGGCCTTGGCGATGTCGCCGGAGTACTGCAGGCCGCCGTCGCCGATCACCGGCACGCCCGCGGGCTTGGCCGCCTTGGCCACCTCGAAGATCGCGGTGATCTGCGGCATGCCGACGCCGGCGACCACGCGCGTGGTGCAGATCGAGCCGGGGCCGACGCCCACCTTGACCGCGTCCGCGCCCGCGTCGATCAGCGCCTGCGCGCCCGCGGCGGTGACCACGTTGCCCGCGATGACCTCGATGTTCGCGTTGGCCTTGATCTTGGCGACGGTCTCGCACAGGCCGCGCGAGTGACCGTGCGCCACGTCCACCACGACGAAGTCAGCGCCGGCCTCGACCAGGGTCATCGCCCGCCGGTACGCGTCCTCGCCGACGCCGACCGCCGCGCCGACCACGAGCCGGCCGTTCGCGTCCTTGGTGGCCAGCGGGTACTGCTCGGTCTTGGTGAAGTCCTTGACGGTGATCAGGCCGTGCAGCCGGCCCTCGTCGTCCACCAGCGGCAGCTTCTCGATCTTGTGCGCCGCCATCAGCCGCATCGCCTCGGCGCCGGTGGTGCCGACCTTGCCGGTCACCAGCGGGGCCTTGGTCATCACCTCGTGCACCTGCTTGCCGAAGTCGTGCTCGAAGCGCAGGTCGCGGTTCGTCACGATGCCGATCAGCAGCCCGGCCTCGTCGATCACCGGCAGACCGCTGATCCGGTACTTGGCGCACTGGGCGTCGACCTCGGCGAGGGTGGCGTCCGGCGAGATGGTGACCGGCCGGGTGATCATGCCGGACTCGGAGCGCTTGACCATGTCCACCTGGGCGGCCTGGTCGGCCGGCGGCAGATTGCGGTGCAGCACGCCCGCGCCGCCCTGCCGGGCCATCGCGATCGCCATCCGGGCCTCGGTCACCGTGTCCATCGCCGCCGATACCAGCGGCGTGCGTACGGAGATGTTCCGGGTGAGCCGGGAGGTGGTGTCCGAATCGCCCGGGGTCAGATCGGAGACCGCCGGGACGAGTAGGACGTCGTCGAAGGTCAGGCCCTCGAGCGCGAACTTCTCGGTGAAAGCGTCGGATGCGGACAAGGCTGGCCTCCCGGCGGCGACGTGATGGGATGCACTCCAGTTTAACGTCGCCGCGAGGTACCCCTTACCGCTTTGCCTGACGCAACGGCTAGCGCACCAGGCCCCAGCGGAAACCCAGCGCGACGGCGTGCGCCCGGTCGGACGCGCCGAGCTTCTTGAACAGCCGCCGGGCGTGCGTCTTCACGGTGTCCTCGGAGAGGAACAGGTCGCGGCCGATCTCCGCGTTGGAGCGGCCGTGGCTCATGCCCTCGAGCACCTGGATCTCGCGCGCGGTGAGGGTCGGCGCGGAGCCCACCTCGGCCGGGCGCAGCCGGCGCGGGGCCAGCCGCCAGGTCGGGTCGGCCAGGGCCTGCGAGACGGTGGCCCGCAGTTCGGCGCGCGAGGCGTCCTTGTGCAGGTAGCCGCGGGCGCCGGACGCGACGGCGAGGGCGACCCCGTCGAGGTCCTCGGCCATCGTGAGCATCACCACCCGCGCGGTCGGGTCGCTGGAGACCAGCCGCCGCACCGTCTCGACACCGCCGAGTCCGGGCATCCGCACGTCCATCAGGACGAGGTCGGCCCGGTCGGCCGTCCAACGGCGCAGCACCTCCTCTCCGCTGCTCGCGGTGGTGACCCGGTCGACGCCGGGCACGGTGGCGACCGCGCGGCGCAGGGTTTCACGGGCCAGGGGTGAGTCGTCACAGACCAAGATGGACGTCATAGCGGTTGCCTCCACGCACTGCGGACCAGGATCCGTCAGACTCAACGAGCATCACCCGAAAGCGTTACGCACCGGGCCGCCGAATTTTTCGACCCGCCGCTGCTCAAGATCGATTTGAGCCGGTGGCGGTGATCACCTTTTCGAGCGATGGGCCTTCCGGGTCCACTACGCCGTGCGAGTGATCGATCACCGAGCGCTGTAGTCAACATAGCCCCTGACGGGCGGATTCGGGGAGGGCAAGGCCCGTTTCGGCGGGGATCACCCGGCCGCGCGCCCCCCGCGGGCCGCGAGTTCGTCCAGGCGTCGGGCGGCCGCGGCGGCCGGCAGACCGGCGCGCACCAGCCGGGAAAGCGCCTCGAGCCGGACGATGTCGTATGGCGTGTACCCGGCGCCGCCGCTCGGCCCGGCCAGCCGCCGCGCCTCCCAGCCACGCAGCGTGCTCGGCGCCACCCCGGCCCGGCGCGCGGCCTCCGCACGGCCGCACTCGGGCGCCGCCAGGTACCCCCGACGGCATGGAAAGGCCTGGTCAGCACGCCTGGGGGCGGGAATCCGGCAGCCGTGCGCCGGTTCGTCGGCTGCGCCATTCGGAGGGTCGGGACTGAGCCGTTCGAACTGCGTCGCCATAGCGGGTTCATACCGAACCAACTGGTGGGTATAGAGCCCATACCGACAAATCCACTCGATCCGGGGAACCCTCCGTTCGCTGGACGTCCAATCACTGGATCACTCAAGGAGCACTCATGGCGGACTACTCCCGGCTGCCGGGGCCGAACGCCGATGTGTGGGACTGGCAGTTGCGCGGCCTGTGTCGCGGCAAGGACAGCTCGCTGTTCTTCCACCCCGAGGGAGAGCGCGGCGCGGCGCGGGCCGCGCGCGAGCAGTCGGCCAAGGAGATCTGCCTGAACTGCCCGGTCCAGAAGCAGTGCTCGGAGCACGCGTTGCGGGTGCGCGAGCCGTACGGGGTGTGGGGCGGGATGACCGAGGAGGAGCGCGAGGGCCACTACCAGCGGCAGAAGGCGCTGGCCAGGGCGCGCGCGGTGCGGGAGAAGGCGGCGCTGGCCGAGAAGGCGGTGCTCAGGGAGAAGATGCTGCGCGACCACGAGCTGGCCAAGCAGCAGGCGGAGGCCAGGCGGCAGGAGGCCGAGGCCCGGCGGCAGGAGGCGGCGGCCGCCGCGAAGGCCGAGGCGCCGGCGTCGGTGCCCGCGGAGCTCGCGCCGAACCGGTCCGCGCCGAAGAAGAAGACTCCGGTCGTCGCGAAGCCGACGCTGCCGCGGAAGCGGGTCGCCGCGGCCAAACCGGCGAAGCAGGGCCCTGCGAAAACTCCCGCGAACTCGAAGAAACGTACGCCCGCGAAGGTGTGAGTTCCGCACGCTGACGACGGAGGCCGCCGTCCCCC